>CAKVIS010000048.1 GCA_934754415.1 uncultured Bulleidia sp. | reverse complement strand
ATATGAAAGTGGCTCTCTGTACGGAATGGGTGGCTCTCAATTCCGGACAAAGTGGCTCTCTGCGAACGGAATACTCAATATCATTTGGTGGTGAGAAAATGTCTTTTCGATTACTTTGAGTATGCAAAAGAGGTGACAGGATGGAACTAGGCAAACAAATAAAAATGCATCGTCTTGAAACAAAACTATCTCAGGAAGATCTGACTGATCGGGTGTATGTTTCAAGGCAGACCATCTCCAATTGGGAAAATGATAAAAGCTATCCGGATGTACATAGTCTGGTGTTGCTGAGTGAAATCTTTCAAATCTCTTTCGATAAGCTGATTAAAGGAGATATTGATGCTATGAAAGAGGTAATTGAAAAACAGGAAATCGAAAAGATGAATCACTATGGCAAGATCTACACAGTAATGCTTATTGTAACTGTTGTTTCTGTTGTTGCGTTATTTATGTGGCTGCATGTTTGGGGCGTTATTCCATGGGGGATCCTCTGGACTGTCTCAATGTATTTTGCTTTTGAAATAGAAAGAATAAAAAAAGACAATGATGTAGAGACCTATAAAGAAATTGTTGCATTTTCTGAAGGAAAATTTCTGGATGAAATGCATAAACAACAGGAGATTGGTAAACGCCCCTATCAGAAAGCTTTTTTGGTTACAGGCAGTGCCTTGATAACAGGTGTCCTATGCATACTCATCGGACTGTTGATGCACATCTTTCTGAACTGATGGTAAGAGATTTAGATTTTAAGTATAAGGAGTTAAGTATGGCTTTTGATTTTAAGAAAGAATACAAGGAATTCTATATGCCCGGGAAGAAACCGGAGATTGTAAACATTCCTGAAACAAAATATATTGCAGTCAGAGGAAAAGGTGATCCCAACGAAGAAGGTGGTGCATATCAGCAGGCAATCAGTGTGCTGTATGCTGTAGCCTACACTTTGAAAATGAGTTATAAAACAGAGTATAAAATTCAAGGCTTTTTTGAATATGTAGTTCCGCCACTGGAAGGGTTCTGGTGGCAGGATGGTATAGAAAGAATAGACTATACGGATAAAGCTTCTTTTAACTGGATTTCTGTTATCCGTTTACCGGAGTTCATAACTCGAAAAGATTTTGAATGGGCAGTGCAAATGGCAACCAAAAAGAAAAAGCTGGATTGTTCATCGGCAGAGTTTATGACAATTGATGAAGGACTGTGCGTTCAGATAATGCATCTGGGGCCATTTGATGATGAGCCGGCTACTGTTGCTATAATGAATGCCTATCTTGAAGCAAACGGATATTGCAATGATCTGACAGAAACAAGATTACATCATGAAATATATCTGTCTGATGCAAGAAAGGTTGCACCGGAAAAGTGGAAAACAGTCATCAGGCATCCAATAAAAAAGATATAAGTACATTTGAAGTGTATCTTTACCTGTTTTCAGATTTTATAAAATGGTGGCAGTATGGTGGAAATAAACGAGAAAATAGAAGTGTTGAAAAAAATAGCTCATCATTTGAATGAAGCAGAGGTTGTATGGGCTTTAGGCGCATCTATGTTGCTGTATTTTAAAGGTATTACATCAGAGTTTCATGATATTGATCTGATGATTGCAGAGAAAGATGTGAACAGTGTCAGAAAAATATTATCCGAGATGGGAGAATTACATCCTTCAAAGCCAAATCCGAGGTATCAGACAAAAACATTTATGGAATTCACTGTTGATGCGGTTGATGTGGATGTTATGGCAGGATTTTCCATTGTGCATGATGGAAAAGTATATGACTGTTCTTTAAAGAAAGAGCAGATCGTGGAAACAATGTCTCTTGGAAAGGAAATGATTCCATTGCAGTCTCCCTTATTATGGTATGAGTACTATCGCTTGATGGGAAGAGGAAAAAAAGCAGAAATGATTGAACGTTTTTATCGACAGGATATTCAGGGAGGATAAAACATGTACAGGTATGAATATGAAACTATAAGCTGTAATTTTGAAGGATGGGGATTAGGGGCTGGTAATGTATATCGCATCGAAGAGTACCGTTCTGTTATTGAAAAAAGAGCATTAAAAGGATGGAAGTATGTCGGGTATATTCCTGTAAAGCAACGTGGATCAGGACATATACAGGAAATGGATCTGATTTTTGAAAAGGAAGAGTAAAGAAGATCTCCCTTTTCTTCGTGCATTTGTAAATTCTTTATGAAGAGATGTATAAATTACACAGATATCCTTATTTTATAGACAAAGTGGTCAAAGTTGTAAGGGGTATCTTATTGATTTTCACGGGTGAAGTAAATATAATAGACACGTTTAAACATAAGAGGTGAGCAAATGGACTATCAGAAGATTATAAATATTGCAGTAATCGCACACGTAGACGCAGGTAAATCCACATTAGTAAATGCTTTCTTAAAACAGTCTCATGTATTTAAAGACAATGAGAAAGTCGTAGATTGTATTATGGACTCTAATGATCTTGAAAGAGAAAGAGGAATTACCATCTATTCCAAGAACTGCTCCGTCACATATAAAGATTATAAAATTAACATCGTGGATACACCGGGCCACGCTGACTTCTCCAGTGAAGTAGAACGTATCATCAAGACTGTAGATACCGTTATTCTTCTTGTAGATAGTGCTGAAGGTCCAATGCCGCAGACACGTTTCGTATTACAGAAATCTCTGGAAATCGGCTTACGTCCAATCTTATTGATTAATAAGATGGATAAGCAGGATCAGCGTTCCGCTCAGGTTATTGATGAAGTATATGACCTGTTCCTGGAATTAAACGCAACAGATGATCAGCTGGACTTCCCTATGTTATTTGGTGTAGCTCGTGAAGGTATTGTACGTTACGACTGGGATAACGATACAAACAATGATATTGTGCCTTTATTCGAAACGATTATCCATCATGTTCAGGCATATCCAAACTTAATGGATGAACCTGTACAGATGCAGGTTTCCGCTCTTGCCTACGATGACTATATCGGAAGATTGGGTATTGGAAGAATCTATAAAGGAACTTTAAAGACAGGTACAACCTATCAGGTATGTAATGCGGATGGCAGTGCACACCAGGGTAAGACAAACCAGATCTTCGTTTATAAAGGATTGAGCAGAGTTCCTGTAGATGAAATTCAGTGTGGTGAAATCTGTATGATTTCTGGTATTCCGGATATCAATATCGGTGATACACTATGTCCTACTGGCGTAGTTGATCCATTACCTGCTATTAAGATTGAAGAACCAACATTGTCCATGAACTTCATGGTTAACGATTCTCCATTTGCAGGTCAGACAGGTAAATTTGTCACATCCAGAAATATTCGTGAACGTCTGGAAAAGGAACTGGAAGTTAACGTAGGTCTGAAAGTAGAAGATACAGACTCCACAGATACATTCAAAGTCTCTGGAAGAGGTGAATTGCACTTAACAGTCCTTCTGGAACAGATGCGCAGAGAAGGATATGAAATTGCCGTATCCCGTCCAGAAGTTATTCTTAAGAAGATTGATGGTGAAACATGCGAACCTGTAGAAGAAGTAGTTGTAGATGTTCCTACTGAATATTCCGGTGCTGTTATTTCTGCATTGAATGTTCGTAAGGGTATCTTAAGAGATATGGAAGATATCGGAACCTATTCCCGTATTACCTATATGTGCCCTACACGTGGATTGATTGGTTTCAGAAGCGACTTTATCAATATGACTCACGGTGAAGGTACTATTGTACAAAGACTGGCGGATTATGAACCATGGAAGGGTGAAATTCCACAGCGTGAAAATGGTGCGTTGATTTCTACTGAAACTGGTGGAGCTATGACATATGCTCTTTGGAATATTCAGGAAAGAGGTACACTGTTTATCGGTGCACAGACTCCTGTGTATGAAGGTATGATTATCGGTGTTTCCGCAAAGAATATGGATATGGGCGTAAACCCTATCAAGAATAAGAAGATGACAGCTGTACGTTCTACAGGTAACGATGAAGCTATGAAGCTTGTACCACCACGTGTTCTGACATTGGAGAGTGCTATTGAATTCATTAACGATGATGAACTTGTAGAAATTACACCTACAGATATTCGTGTCCGTAAGAAGTACTTAACAGAAATCGAACGCAGAAGACATTATCGTGCAATGGGTAAACTGGAAACAGAAGAATAAAAACTATGCAAAAGCATAGTTTTTTTTATGGGTTATAGTGTACGATATAACAAAGAGGTACAGTATGAAACAATATATTTGCATTGATATTGATAAGGGTGCTTTTCGCTATGCTGTTGTCAGTGAAGAACTGGATATTACCCATGAGACAAGAGTTCCTGTAGGAATACGGGAAAAAGAAGAATTGTTTGGTCCTTTAGTGGAAGTCTGCAAGAAGTATAAGGATCAGGTGTGCGGTGTTTCTATTACTTTACCCGGAGTGATAGATAATACAAAAGGCATTGCCTACAGTGGCGGTGTGTATTCCTGGGTAAAAGATATGGAGTATGCTAAAGAGCTGGAAGAAAGGATAGGGTTACCGGTAGTTCTGTGTAATGATGCCAAGGCAGCTGCTTTATCTGAAGTTGGATATGGAGCTTTAAAAGGTATTCAGAATGGATTTATGGTGATGATTCTTGGAGGGGGCATTGGAGGAGCTATTATTGCCAATGGACATCTTCTGGAAGGAACTCATTATGCCGCAGGGGAATTCTCGTATATTCAGGGAGATTATACAGAACAGGATTCCAATTCTACCATCTTTGCAAGAACCAATAATATACAGGCTTTATATACGTATGTCGAAGAAGAGACAGGAAAAGACAATATGAATATCATGCGTATTATGATGGGATTGAGTGCAAAGGATGAAAAAGTTGTAAAAGGAGTCAAAAGGTATTGTCAGTATCTTGCGTCCTATATATATAACATTCAATGTGTAGTGGATGGTTCCAGAGTGGTTATTGCAGGAAACATTACCGATGATCCTAATTTTATGGCAATGATTAAAGATTGTGTCAAAGAAAAATTTGATCAGGCAATTATAAAAAATATATGGGAACCTGAAATTGTGGAATCCTGTTTCCATTCCCATGCAAGAATATATGGTGCCTTATATCATTATCGTTACTTGATGGAGTCTCAACAATAACAATATAGCGGAAAAAAATTTGCATTTCAAGACTGGTAAATTTATAGAAATCTTCTATTCTATAAGTGTAAAAAGAAAGAGGAAAAATCTCATGAAGAAGGTGTTACTTGAATACAGGTAAAATGTATCAGATAAAAAATTCTTGCCTCCTTTATCTGATACACATAATACCTGAATAAAGATTTGGAGACAGAATTCAAAAACTGTTACATGGTTGTTCCATAGTAAAGAAAGTGAAGGTGCTTATGGAACCAGGACACGTAGTCGTAGCTTAAAGCTGCACATTCAATCATGATTTAAAATCTGTATCTACTACGGATGTAAGATTGCAATGATGATGAAAAGACGAAGACAATAGATGAAGCAATCGAACAAAAAAGATACCGGTAAAATAAAAAGCACATCCGTAACCCGGTACTGGAAAGAAAGATACAGATTGAAAGGAAGACCTGCATAAGATGCGGGTCTTTTAACATTTGTTGTTTTGTAATGCGAGGTGGAATGGTATAATTTTCACAAGAGGTGAAAAGCATGAAGGGATTACTCTATTTAGCAGAAGGTTTTGAAACCTGCGAAGCACTGATTACCGTGGATATGCTGAGAAGAGCCGGACTGGAAATTAAAACGGTTTCCATCTCGGACGATGTGGAAGTGTTGTCTTCTCAGAAAGTGATTGTCCATGCGGATGGATTACTGAAGGATGAACATGTGGAAGAGTATGATTTTATTGTATTGCCAGGAGGAAAACTTGGTACATACAATCTTGAACACAACACACGTGTGATTGAAGATGTTCAGAAACACTATTCCAATGGAAAGCTGACCTGTGCTATATGTGCTGCTCCAAGCATACTTGGTCACCTGGGGTATTTGAAAGACAGAAAGTATACCTGTTTCCCGTCTTTTGATGAAACATCTTTTGGCGGTGAGTATCAGATGGAATTAGCTGTTACCGATGGAAATGTGATTACCGGTCGTGGAATGGGAGCTACGATTGAATTTGCAAGACACATCCTGATGAAGGTGGCAGATAAAGAAGCTCTGGATAAAGTGGAACAGGGAATGCAGTACGAACACAGTTTCAGAAAGTAAAGAAAAAGGAAGGACAAAAGACATGATCAGTTCATTAACAAATGATGCCAGTATTTTTAAGTTTGAAATCCTGATTGAAGTGGCAAAAGAAGCGTATCAGGACACACTAAAAGAAGAATCTGTGCAGAACTTCTCCAAGCAGTTAGTCAGCCTTGGCGGGGAAAGATTCCGTTGTTGTGTATACAAGGAAAGAGAAGTATTAAGACAAAGAGCACGTTTAGCTATGGGTAAGATGGCTAACGATGCTGAGGAATACAAACCAAAGCAGATTGTACAGGTTATTGAATCTGCATGTGACGGATGTACTATTCAGAAGATTCAGGTAACAGATAACTGCCGTAAATGTATGAAGAAATCCTGTATGGCAGCTTGTAATTTTGGTGCTATTTCCATGGGGACTACACGTTCCCAGATTGATTACAGCAAGTGTAAGGCATGTGGAGCATGTGCAAGAGCCTGCCCATATAACGCTATTGTCGTTACAGAAAGACCATGTTATACAGCTTGTCCTGTACAGGCTATTTCCTGGAATGAACAGAATATCTGTAATATTGATGAAGATAAATGTATTAACTGTGGCGCCTGCTTAAAGGCTTGTCCTTTCGGAGCTATTTCCGATATGAGCTGGATTGTTCCTGTTATCCGTTTACTCAATGATAAAGAAGAAGTCTATGCTATTGTGGCTCCATCTATTCAGGGTCAGTTTGAAGAAAATCCATTAGGCAAGATCATTAAGGCTGTTGAAGCATTAGGTTTCACAAAGTGCATTGAAGTAGCTAATGGTGCAGATGCTGTAGCTTACTATGAAGCACAGGAATTAAAGGAACGTAAGGAAAAGGGTATTCCTATGACTACTTCCTGCTGTCCTGGATTTGTAAATATGTTGAAGATCCACTTCCCTGATTTATATGCAGAGAACAAGAGTACAACAGTGACACCTATGATGGCTACTGCACGTAAACTGAAGCAGGAACACCCTTCCTGTAAAGTCGTCTTCATTGGTCCATGTGTTGCCAAGAAACAGGAAGCTATGCAGGAAGTATCTGCAGTAGACTATGTATTAACATATGAAGAATTACTGGCTATGTTCTTAGCTAAGGGTATTGATATCGCTCAGTATGAAGAAGACAAAGATCTCAACGCAAGTAACTATGGAAGAAACTTTGCGGCAAGCGGTGGTGTAGCTGCTGCAGTTGTAGAAGTACTTAAGGAAGAAGGCTATGATCAGCCATTAACTACAGTTCTTGCGAATGGTGGTGCAGAATGTAAACAGCAGCTGAATCTTATCAAGTTCAAGAGATTCAAGGCAGATATCCTTGAAGGTATGGCATGTCCTGGTGGATGTATCTGCGGACCTGCAGTGATTTCTGAATCTGCTAAGGCAAAGGGTCGCATGGTAAAGGAAAATATGCCAAACAAAGACCGTACAATTTCTTCTGCATTAAAGGATACTGACTATTCTGATGTGGATATGGATGTAAGACATAAGATTTAAAACTATGAAGGATACAAATTCAGACATTGCACAGCTGGAGTGGATTCATAAACCGGAACGGTACATCGTATCTGAGGATAAAGTGATACTGGAAACGGAACCTTTTACATCTCTTGTGAATGAGAATCAGGGTGCTGAAGCGATTGAATTATCTTTGCAGCCGGCAGAAAGTTTCAGTTTTACTGTGCGTGTGGATTTTGACTTTAAAGGACAATTTGATCAGTGTGGTATTGTTTTATACAACGGAAAGAAGCGATTGGCTTCCTGTTGTGTAAAACACCACAATGATGAAGTGGAAGAAATGGAATGTATTGTTTTCCATGGGAAGTATGGAGATAAATCTTCCAGAGATATCGGTACTGCCATTCACTGGATGTATTACAGAGTGTGGTACAGATCAGGCATTGTTCGTATCCAGTACAGCTTTAATGGAAAAGTGTATTCTGATGTAAGGCAGTTCATTAATGAAGATACAAAAAATCCGATACGTATTGGTATTTATGCCTGCAGTCCGAATGATTCCAGTTTTGACTGTACATTTTCACAGATGTCTTTAACAGACTAGGAGCCATTGCTCTTAGTCTTTTTGTATTTCCATGTTGAGATGAAAAATGGTAAAATTCTACATGTATAAGGAGGACACGCCATGAGTGTTCAGGATAGATTAATCAGATATTGTCAGATTGATACACAGTCTGATCCCAAAAGTACAACATCACCTTCCACGATGAAACAGTTTGATCTTGCGAAGGTATTATTAAAAGAATTACAGGATCTTGGTGTACAGGATGCTGAACTGGATGAGTATTGTAATGTATACGCTCATCTTGAAAGCAATCTGGACACACCTTGTAAAACAGTAGGCTTTATTGCACATATGGATACTGCTCCGGATTATTCCGGTGCTAATGTACATCCTCGTATTATTGAAAACTACGATGGAGAGGATATTACGCTTTGTGAAGGTGTTATTACAAAAGTAGAGGATTTCCCATATTTAAAGACATTAAAGGGTAAAACTTTAATGGTGACAGACGGTTCCACATTATTGGGTGCGGATGATAAAGCAGGAATTGCCTGTATTATGGAAACAGTGCAGTACTATATGGAACATCCGGAAGTAAAACATGGCAGAATTGCCATTGCCTTTACACCTGATGAAGAAGTAGGCAGAGGTACAGAGCATTTCAATATTGAAAAATTTGGCGCGGATTTTGCCTATACCATGGATGGTGACAGAGCAGATGTATGGAGTGATGAAACATTTAATGCGGCAAGTGCTGTTGTAACATGCACAGGTTTCTCCATTCATCCGGGTTCTGCAAAAGACAGAATGATCAATGCGTTAAACACAGCCATTGAGTTTCATAATACTTTGCCGGAACATATGCGTCCTGAGCATACATGTAACAGAGAACCATTCTTCCATTTATGCAATATGCAGGGAAATGTAGATACTGCTACTATGGAATATATCATCAGAGCTCATGAAACAGCTGATTTTGAAAGAATGAAGAAGATGGTGAAGACTAGTGAAGCTGCTATTAATGAAGCGCATGGACAGGAAGTGATTCATGTGGATATTCAGGATGGCTATCACAATATGAAAGAAATTCTTCTTCAGCATCCTGAGGTTTCTTCTATTGCAGAAACGGCATTAAAGGAATTAGGATTACAGCCAGTCAATGAAAGTATTCGCGGTGGTACAGACGGAGCTGAATTAACCTTCAGAGGCTTACCATGTCCTAACCTTGGTAACGGTGGAGGAAACTTCCACGGACGTTATGAATACTGTGTGATGGAAGAATTAGAACTTGCCTGCAAGCTTGTAGAAAAGATTGCAGAGCTGGTGACTAAAGGAGAATAACGTATGATTTGTACTTGTACACTGAACCCTTCTCTGGATTATTATATGGAGTGTTCCAAACCTTTACAGTCTGGTGTTCTGAACAGATCTGATCTGGAATATTACGAAGCAGGTGGTAAAGGAATCAACGTCTCCATTGTGTTGAATAACCTGGGAATTCCTTCCAGAGCCTTTGGTTTTATCGGTGGTTTTACAAGAGATTTCTATATTCGTTTACTGGCGAAATATGAATTTATTCAGCCTAACTTTACCTATACTAACGGGCATACACGTATTAACCTGAAGTTGCGTGCCAATAATGAAGCTACAGATGTTAATGCCATGGGTCCTGTCATTACAGATGAAGATATGTGTAATCTGGCAAAAAAGATTGACAGACTTGGTGAAGGAGATTTTCTGGTCGTAGCTGGAAATACGCAGGCATATCTTGTGGATGATGTACATGTCATGTTACAGAAGGCAGTGGAAAACAAGGTGAAAGTGTGTCTGGATACCGATCCTGCATTAACAAAGGATATGTTAAAAGAAGGAGTGTTCTTAATTAAGACTACTCCTGGAGAATTATCCACCATGGTGGATAAGGAAATTGTCAGTGAAGAGGATATTGTTTCTGCCGCAAAGCAGTTAGTGCATGAAGGTGCTGAAAATGTTATTGTTGTTGTGGCAAATAAAGAAGCTGTTCTTGTATGTAAGCAGGGAATTTATGGTGTCACTTTATCCAAGCCTGATTCTAAAGCTATCAACACAGTCGGTACCGGTGACTCCATGGTGGCAGGTTTCCTGATGGATTATCTGCGTTCCAAAGATTCTGTGGATTCTTTCAGATTCGGAGCTTCCTGTGGTGCAGCTACTGCCTATTCCAAGTCCCTTGCGACCAGAGAGCTTATTGATAATTTCTACGAAGAAACAAAAGTGGAACGCAGAGGTGATCTTGATTGAAAAAATTATTACTGGCATTTGTGATTCTTGCCTATGCCTGCATGTTTTATAACCGCGACCAGGATGGTCTGGAAGCTCTTGCGTCCGGTACTGTACAGATAGAGGAATCTGTTACTTTAAACAGTGCTCCTGCAGATATGAGTCTTTATGGTCTGGATAGTTCAGCAAATTTTGAATCTGTATCTCTTGCAGAATCCATTCGTATTTTCAAGGAAAACAGCAGTGGCATTGTATTCTATGCCAAACCAGACAGTGCAGAATGCAGAATTGCAGCAGAGGTATTACAGGAAGCAGCACAGGAGCTGAATGTGAAGGTATATGTAGTCAATACAAGTGATTCTGTTTCTGCAGAAGACCTTTCTACATTAACAACTTATATTGATTCGACATTATATGTGGATCAGGCAGGAAATAAATCTTTCTTTGTGCCGGATCTGATTGCGGTAAATAACGGGGTGATTACCGGATATCATACATCTACTGTAAAAGGTATTGCGGTTTCCTCCAATGAGAATATTGTATTGAGTGATGATCAGAAGAAGGAACTGAAGAAGTATTATCTGGAAGTCATTCATTCCATCACAAAAGCAGCGTAAAAAATATTCCTGAATGGGTAAAAAGAATTGGAAGGAGAATAAAATCCATCCAATTTTTTTTACGTACAAGGAAAATGGGAATCTGTTTTCAGTGTCTGTTTTCAGTGTCTGTTTTCAGGTGGTCATAAAACTTGTGTGGGTATTTTTGCTTTTATATAATAGTTGTAAGGTATTTAAGAAAGTGAGAAAATTTTATGCATATTCCTGAAAATTATCTATCACCGTCCACCTGTGGAGTGATGACGGCTGCCATGGTGCCAGTTTGGGCCCATGCAGTAAAAAAAGTGAATGCCGAACTTCCAAAGGAAAAAATTCCTATGCTGGGGGCAGGTGCGGCATTCTCATTTCTTGGGATGATGTTTAATGTTCCTCTTGTGGGAGGAACTACAGGTCATGCTGTAGGAGGAACGTTAATTGCCTTATTGTTTGGACCGGATGCGGCATGTATTGCGGTATCTATAGCTTTATTATTACAAGCGGTTATTTTCGGAGACGGGGGAATTCTTGCCTTTGGAGCCAACTGCTTCAATATGGCATTTGTGCTTCCTTATGCAGGATATGCCATCTATTCACTGATCATGAAAATGGCGGGTGAAAGTGAGAAAAAAGAAGGGGTGCAGTATGTGGCAGCGGCTATTGGCGCCTATATCGGAATTAATCTTGCTGCATTATGTGCAGCTGTGGAATTTGGAATACAGCCTGTATTATTTACAGATGTTGTTGGAAATGCACTTTACTGTCCATATGATCTGTCTGTATCTATTCCTGCCATGATGATTCCTCATCTTGCTGTGGCAGGGATTGTGGAAGCTGTATTTACCGTAGCTGTTTTTGCTTTTGTTAAAAAGACTTCACCGGATCTTACCTATGAACATATTACAGAAACAGATACTTCTTCTCATACAAAACATGTGGGAGTATTTGCTTTACTTGCTGTGCTGATTGCGGCTACTCCTCTTGGTCTTCTTGCGACAGGTACTGCATGGGGAGAATGGGGTGCAGAAGAGATTGCAGATATTGTTACTAATGGCTCTAGTCTTGGGTATACACCTCAGGGACTTGCCAATGGATGGTCATTAGATGTTTTGATGCCTGATTATGCTGTGAGTGGTATCGGGGAAGTGGCAGGTTATATTTTGTCAGCTGTTATTGGTGTTGCTTTGTTGATTATCATTTTCAAGCTTCTTTCCATACCTATGAAGGGACGCAAAAAGTATGCTTCCTGAATGGATGAAAACGCAGGATGTATACGTACCTTTGAGTAGTGTCGAAAACTCAAGAGATATCTAACAGCAGGTAAAGCTGGAGATATACAAATTGTGATCAGCGCGCAATAAAAACAATGCTGAAAATGTTCTTTAAAAACTTATGATTCAATGCTAAAAGTAATTATTTAATCCAGGCATCCAAGTGAATGTTGATACCTGCA
>CAKVIS010000047.1 GCA_934754415.1 uncultured Bulleidia sp. | reverse complement strand
AACAAACTGAATACAGAGAAATACCTGACATATGTCCTGGATATGTTATCTTCAAAAGAAGAAATCACAGAAGACATGATAGAGAAATGTTTGCCATATTCAGGCCAGTTACCACAATACCTGAAAGTGTAAAAGATCAAGATAAGTACTTACACATACATAGTACTATCTTGATCTTTTATTCCTAGACGGTGATTATTTGACGCTTACTAATTGCAGACGCGAAAGGAATGCAAATATTAGAAAGGGTGTATTAGGTGCAGTGGGCACGGTTGGCAGTATCACACTATTTATTGTTACCAAGGGAAAGCATGGCGGTGGAGGAAATAAAGCCTGAGTGAGTTGACGCGATGGGCTTTCAGACTTATTTCCTCAGAGCGAAGTCTTGAAGCGGTCGGCAAATCTGTGGATTTGCATATTATAGGTAGGAGCAAGGTCTTTGACCTGTTTCCGAGAACGTACAGGGGTAAAAATCGGTGTGTTTTATGACAAAAACACGCTTTGATAAATTCCCGCGAACGAACGCGAATTTAGCTACACACTTGACATCAATCTGGAGCAATCGAGCCATGTAGAAAATATTTGTTTGCTTACAAGAAAATAATATAAAAACAAATACTCCATAGATTGATACAGTATTTTACGACTTTTGTCTTACTCCTTAATGAAGTAGGGGAAAGGTCGTTTTTTTCTTACCATAGATGTAATTCCCCTATTAGAAGTGAAATGTTACTAATCTGACATTTACATAGTAAGCATCAGATGACAACCCGCTTGTAAAAGATATTTTAGATGCTTGATAATACATTCAGAAAAGAAGATTTCTTTTTATGAGAAAGTAAACATATGCAGAATGAAAAGTCAGGCGGATACTGCAGTTTTTTATACTTTTTAATAGAGGGTGATATGATTGAAAATACTAATGTTTATCGGAGTTTTCTTTCATGTTTGAATATCAGACTAACAATGTTATCGATGACAACAAAATACTATGGTTCTATAATTAATGTTTGTTAAAACCGGTAAACGGTAGGAGGTATTGATGATGAATTTCTTAAGTGCCAGATTAGTTGGATATGGTGTTTTACTTGGAACAGTAGGTGTAAAGATTTTAACAAGTGATGATGCTAAAAAGTTATACACACATTGTACTGCAGCATGCATGAGAGGTGTAGATGAGGTTGCCAAAGTGTATACAACTTTAAAGGAAAACTGTGGCGATATCAGTGCAGACGCAAAGGATATCAATGAAAGAAGAGCACAGGAAAAAGAAGCCAGAATGATTGCTGATGCAAAAGCTTTTCTGGAAACTCATGAAGAGAAAGACGCGTAAATTATGAAGTGTCAGATTCTTCATGAATCAAAAGGACGTATGCGTGTACGCCTGCTTCAGTATCGTATGACATTGAAACAGGCAGATATTCTGGAATATTATTTGAAAAAACAGGATGGCGTGTTAGATGTTAAAGTGAATGATCGAACATCCGATGCAATTATTCTTTTTGACACAGACAGGGATAAGATTGTTTCAATATTATCTTACTTTCATTATGAAGAAAATGAAGATATTGTTCCGGAACATACCGGACGAGAGCTTTCAAGAGAATATGAGGATAAGGTTATTTATCATACATTAAAACGTGCCATCACGAGAATATGTCTTCCCCTTCCTGTTAGAAGTGCCATTTCTTTTATAAAATGCTGGAAATTTATAGTTCCAGGCGTACAGGCACTTTTAAAAGGTAATATTGAAGTCAGTGTATTGGATGCGACAACTATTGTTGTCAGTATGTTACGTGGTGACTTTGATACTGCCGGAGATTTGATGTTCTTGCTGGGATTATCAGAAATACTTGAAGAATGGACGCATAAAAAGAGTGTAGATGATCTTGCTCGCAGTATGTCCTTAAATGTGGATAAAGCCTGGAAAGTTCTTAATGATGGTACAACCGTCCTTATGCCTGTCAGTGAATTAGTCAAAGGGGATCATTTTCTTGTGCGTACTAGCAATATGATTCCATTAGATGGATTTGTAGTGGAAGGTAATGTGGAGGTGAACCAGGCTTCTATGACTGGTGAATCCTTACCTGTAAGTAAAGATGCAGGCAAACCGGTTTTTGCTGGAACAGTAGTGGAAGATGGTGAATGTGTTATTGAAGTGTCTTGTGAAAGTGGTAGTGGCAGGTACGATCGTATTGTGAATATGATTGAAGAATCAGAAAAAATGAAGTCTGATTTTGAAAACAGATCTACCGCACTGGCAGATAAACTGGTGCCATATTCTCTTATTGGTACTATATTGGCGTATGCTTTCACAAGGAACGTTAACAAAGCTCTTTCAATTCTTATGGTGGACTTTTCATGTGCATTGAAATTATCTATTCCGATTGCTGTTTTATCCGCTATGAGACAAGCATCCAATATGGGTATTGTTATTAAAGGCGGAAAGTATATGGAACTGGTAAGTAAAGCAGATACTGTTGTTTTTGATAAAACAGGTACACTGACTGTTTCTTCACCGACTGTAAAAGACATTGTTACTTTTGGCGGGAATGATAAAAAAGAAATGCTGAAACTTGCCGCATGTCTTGAAGAGCATTATCCTCATTCAATTGCCAATGCCGTTGTGAAAGCAGCTGAAGAAGAGGGACTTGTTCATGAGGAAAAACACTCCAAAGTGGAATATGTTGTTGCACATGGGATTGTCTCTTCCATTAACGGACAAAAGGTGCTTATCGGATCGCATCATTTTCTTTTTGAAGATGAAAAATGTGTTGTGCCAGAAGAGGAACTGGAAACATTTAACAGTATTCCTGATGAATATTCTCATCTCTATATGGCTATTGGAAACAGACTTGTTGCTGTGATTCTTATTGAAGATCCGATTCGTAAAGAAAGTAAACAACTGGTTCAGTCTTTGCATGAATATGGTTTACGTAACCTTGTCATGATGACAGGGGATTCAGAAAGAACTGCAAGGGCAGTAGCAAATAAAGTAGGAATGGATGCGTATTATTCAGAGGTTTTACCGGAAGATAAAGCATCGTTTGTACGTAAGGAAAAAAAGAATGGCAATACAGTTATCATGATTGGTGATGGAATCAATGATGCCCTGGCTTTAAGTGAAGCAGATGTTGCTGTTGCTATTTCAAATGGTGCAGAAATAACACGAGAAATTGCAGATGTAACTATTCCTGCAGAGGATATTACGAAGATTGCATCTTTACGTAATTTAAGTACAAAGCTTGAAAGCAGGATTGAAGGAAATTATCAAAAGATTATGTTTATTAATTCTACTTTGATTGTCCTGGGATTGCTTGGTATTTTACCGCCATCCTCAACTGCATATTTGCATAATTTTTCTACTTTGGCTTTAAGTGCATATTCCATGAGTGATATGAAAATTTCATGAATGCAGCTAATGCTTTTGAAATATACATATGTCAATTGTTTGTAAATAATATCTTCATAAAAAAAGACTGATTCCATTTTATGCTGAAATTCAGTAAAAATAGAGAATCAGTTTTTTTATGTGATGTACTTTACAGTAATAGTAATATTAAGATTGTAAGGTAACTGCAACATAGGCAATTGTGTATCCACTGTAAAGATTTTTTCTGCTCTGCAGGTACATTGGAATTTGTTCGATATGCCTTGATAGAAAAGAAAAGGCTAAGAACTGCATATGTAACAGTAAAAAGTATATCAAGAGTCAAAGAAGAGGTTTCAATTTTGGTCAGGATGATGAATGTCATTCCAAAGATACATGCAATTTCTTTTAGTACTTCTTTCAGCATAATGTTCTCCTTTTTTAGTTATCCTATATGAAGTATATATATATATTAGTAAGTTCAAGGCAGATGAGCAAATTACAAAAGACGACATCTATTCTGTTTTCTGTTATTTGAACTCTGTATATAAGTTGGTTTGTTATGAAGATTTCTATATCTGTATTAACATAGTTAAAACAACACTGGATATTTGCTATACTATATAAGGAGCTAATCTTACAGGCATTCACTATTGCCGATAAACTAAATCATTGAGCTGATATTAAGCAGGTGCATATTTTATTTTTTTACATGCAATGCGGAGAGTTATTCATCAATGTTGTAATGTGATGCCAAACATAGTTTCAAAAGATAATGCCTGGCCCGGGAAAATGGGTTTCAAGTGATTGAAGGGCTGAAATAAGTGCCCGGATAAAGAAGGGAGTACATATGAAAAAATATTATGTAGCGTATGGCAGTAACTTGAATTTAGCGCAGATGGCAGTCAGATGCCCAGATGCAAAAGTAGTGGGTAAATCATTTTTAGAAGACTACAGACTTATGTACAAAGGTACTATGACGGGAGCATATCTGACAGTGGAAAAGGAAGAAGGTGCATGTCTTCCTATTGGTATCTGGGAAGTGCAGGAAAGTGATGAAGCCTCTCTTGATGTATACGAAGGATATCCGGATCTCTATTATAAAAAAGATCTGGAAGTGAAATTAGATGATGGAAGAAAAGTCGATGCTTTTGTTTATATCATGCATGAAGACAGATCTTTTGGTATGCCAAGCGATGAATACGTAGAAGTGTGTACAGTTGGATACAGAGATTTTGGGTTTGATGAAAAGTATCTTGAAGAAGCACTGAGTTACAGTAAAAAACAGATTGGTTAATACTATAATCCCGTCAGGCAATATACACATGTATATGGAATCATACAGGTGCAACTGCAAAGACGGGATTTTATTTTTTGGTTGACTATTCAGTGATCATTTGATAATCTTTTATCTGCGTGATAGAAATCGTAAATATCACTTGAAATATCCTGGAGGTTTAGCTCAGTTGGGAGAGCATCTGCCTTACAAGCAGAGGGTCAGCGGTTCGAGCCCGTTAACCTCCACTTTTTTAATTTATAAGTGACTCAAAGAAAGATGAAATGCTTTGAGTTTTTTTTATGAGTATTCAGAGGTAAAGACTATTATGGTTCACGAGTTTCAGGGTGAATTGTTCAAAAACACTGGAAAGATGGTACAATGATTTTTGGAATAAGACTATTATCCTAAGTGCCGCAATGAAAAAAAGGAAAGGAGAGAGATTTTGATGAATGGCTATTTTTATATATTAACTACCATTGATCTGTTTGTGCTGAGTTTCATGTGTATTCTGACCAAAGTCAGCGAATCATTAAACTATAAGCAAAAACGTGGCTTCTTCTTTGCTTTTATCTTAATTGCAACGATATCTCTTCTTGAAGTAGTTACCATTGTGGTGGATGGAGCTCCTGCAAAATACAGATGGTTAAATATTCTTTCTAATTATCTTGGTTTTGGATTATCACCGGCTGTTGCCGTATGTCTTGCCTATGTGCTGGATAAAAAGCCAGGACTAAAACTTAAGATGAAAATTGCTATATATTGTGAAATCGTATATCTGATTTTTCTTGCACTGTCTATTCCGTCAGGAATAGTATTCTCTGTCAGTAAAGAGAATATCTATGCGCGAGGTCCATATTTTTATATCTATGTCCTCATGTATTTTATGGCAATTGTTTATTTATCAGCCTCAACCATTAGTACTTCAAAAGCTTTTCAAAACAGAAGCAGAACATTAATCTACCCACTGATTTTCTTTTTGACTGCAGAAACCATTATTCAGGTTACTTTGCCTTATCTTCACGTGACTTGGTTGTGTGTAACATTGCTTTCTGTACTTTATTTTATTTACTGTAATGAAATGTGGACACAGCTTGATTCACTGACAGGTTTGTTAAATCAGAACAGCTATTTAAACCGTACAGCAGAGATGAAAAGAACTGGTGGGCTTCTGATAGTATTTGACGTGGATGACTTTAAGAAGGTAAATGATGTTTATGGACATCTGAAAGGGGATGTCTGTCTTTCTGAAATTGCCAGCTGTATAAAAAAAGCCTATGCAAATTATGGCTATTGTTATCGTATCGGCGGTGATGAATTTTGCGTACTTTTGAAAAATACAGAGCAGAAAGATCAGTGTTTACAGGTTTTCTTAAGGCTTTTGGAAGAAAGAAGAAGAGAGTTTGATTTTATACCGAATGTATCTTTTGGTTCCAGTACTTTCTCGGGTGAAGATATTCTTACCATCAAAGATCGTGCGGATCAGGATATGTATCGCTTTAAAAAAGCAAGAAAAGAAAATACATTGATACAGATGCAAAATTCTATTGCATGTGAAAAAGAGTAAAGTACTCATTGTATGATTACAATGTAACTTTACTCTTTTGTTTTTTATCAAAAATCTACTTCATCTGGATCCAGACCAGATCCTCCAAAGTTATCTAATGCATCAATTCTCTGCATATCTTCTTCATTGATTTCAAAATCAAATATCTGGATATTTTCCAGAATTCTTGAAGGAGTTACAGATTTTGGAAGGGGCAATACGTCATGCTGAATACACCATCTTATGCAGATCTGAGCTACGGACTTTCCATAATGTCCTGCAATTTCCTGAAGAACAGGATTTGAAAGCATTCTGCCAGTTCCTAGAGGAGACCAAGCTTCCACGAGAATGTCGTTATCACGACAATACTTTACTGTTTCTTCCTGCATAAAACCCGGATGGAATTCAATCTGATTTACCATAGGTTTAACTTCTGTTTTCAGAAGTGCTGCAAGATGATGTGGTTTAAAGTTAGATACACCAATAGATTTAATTTTTCCGGCTTTATATAAATCTGTCATAGCTCTCCATGTTTCAAGATTTATCTCTTCCCAATTATCATAATCTTTTTGAGAAGCAGGCCAATGAATCAAATATAAATCCAGGTAATCTAATCCTAAATCAGCCAGTGTTTTTTCAAATGCCGCAATTGTTTTTTCATATCCACGTTCTGAATTCCACACTTTACTTGTAATGAATAAGTTTTCTCGTGGAACACTACTTTCTTTGATACCTTTCCCAACACTTTCTTCATTTTTATATGCTGCAGCAGTATCTATATGATGATATCCACAGGAAATTGCAGTTTTTACACCATTGACAGTAATTTCACTGTCTGGTGACTGCCATGTTCCATAACCGACAGAGGGTATTGTGTATCCATTATTAATTTTCATATCTTTCATATTATTCTCCTTTGATAGTATTTGTTTATAGTATCCATTGATAGAATATCATATTACATTTTCTTCGTGTTCTTAGATGCTTTGCTATATGAATACATAAGAATTGTCTTCTCAAGGAACTTGACAGGAAATTCAGTTATAAGTACTATGAAATTAGATTTACCAGTCTTTATGTATTCACTGTTTATGGACAAGTGAACAGTACCTCTTTGAAATCATTCTGTTTTAAAATCTATAATTTTATTACATATTTTTTAAGTTTATTTCAAAGAATCTCCAGTCTATTCAAATTTAAAAATCATACACAGGAGGTGCAATATGAGTGAAATTACATTGAACAGACTTCCAAAAACATTAGAAGAATTACGTACAATGCCTGAAGCTGGACTGACTTCACCTGAAGAAGTTGCAGCTTTAACGGTTGCCGTATTGGCTCAGTATCCTAAAAATCCATCAGAAACAGAAAAAATGCTTGATTTTCTACGTGGCCCAAGACCATTGAATGGCATAGATAAGCAGTTTATTAAGGATAGATTTCGTGGTAAAGACTATCTGATGCGTTCGTATTTTTCAGGTTCTTCTCCTGAAAATAACTATGCAGTAAAAGCACCATATACAGTAGTAGTAACAGAAAACGCTAACAGCAGAAATCAGTTTTCTGAAGGGTACCTGACTCTTTATATAGCTTGTTCTGGTGCAGACAGTCCAAGACCTTTAAAGCTGCGCAATAAACCGTCAACAGGACAATGGTTTCTTTGGGAACAACAGTTGTTAACTGGTATTCGTATTCCGAAAGAAGCAGATGTATGGGCTTAACATCGTTTTTTGGAAACAACACTTCACTTAGTTGAGGTGTTGTTTCATAAGAAGAATAAAACACTGTGTTTTAAATTTATAGGTATTTATGTATAACAAAAGGTTTCTGTACTGTTCTTTAGCTTCCTTTATTTTAATGATAGGGTGTCCTTTTCTTGCGGTAAATTTTGCAGGTGATAATGGAATGGCTGTATGTTTTCTTCTGTTTTATGCAGTGAATCCTGTTTTTTCGATAATCATCGGTATCTATTCAGGTTTGCATATACAGAAACTGTGGTATCTTCCATTTCTCACTGCCATCCTGTTTATTGCAGGTACATGGATTTGTTTTGAATTTGCAGAACCGGATTTTATTCTTTATGCTGTGATATATCTGATGCTTGGAGTATGTACAATGGTCATCAGTTATCTATTGCATAATAGATCAAAGGAAATGAAGAATGCATAATTCATACAAACAATACTGTTACAGGTATAATACATATCAGAAAAATGTTGTGCATGATGTATTCGTAAAGAGTATGTTGGAAAGGAAAGAGTATGGCTAAATTTGAAACTTGCATTCAGACTGATTTTGACGGTTTGATACATCGGATAGAAGAAGGTATATTGCAGGGGAGTTTATCAGCTTCCCTTGAGGATGGCAGTGATTTTATAGAAGGAGACTCCAGATGCAGTGTGCGTGTTTTTGAAAGGTACAGCGCTCTTGGAAACAATCGTGTCAGTATGAATGTGACACTGTTTCAAAGTCACGACGGTCCTGTACGTGTTTCAGCTATTACATCCGGAGGAAGTCAGGCAGTCTTCTTTAAATTAAATACTTTAGGAGAATCTGCTTTTCTGGATTGTCTAAGAAATATACTGGAATAGAAAAAAGGAAGAATACATGTTAGAAATTGGAATGAAAGCACCTGATTTTGAATTACCTGATCAAAACGGGAAAATGCATAAATTAAGTGAATATCGGGGTAAGAAAGTGATTCTATATTTTTATCCTAAAGATAATACACCTGGCTGTACAAAACAGGCATGTGGATTTTCAGACAGATATCCTCAGTTTACAGAAAAGGGAGCAGTGGTACTTGGTGTAAGTAAAGACAGTGTTGCTTCGCATAAGAAGTTTGAAGAAAAATATGGTCTTGCTTTTACCTTACTGGCTGATCCTGAAAGAAAAGTGATTGAAGCTTATGATGTATGGAAAGAAAAAAAGAACTATGGGAAAGTGTCTATGGGTGTTGTAAGAACTACCTATCTTATTGATGAGCAGGGAATCATTATTAAAGCTAAGGGAAAAGTAAAAGCTGCAGAGAATCCTGAAGAAATGCTGAAGGAATTAGAAGGATGAGAATTATTATCTCTCCTGCTAAAACCATGAAGAAAGAGCCGTTTCCTCGGGAATCTTTAAGTATTCCTCAGTTTATGGATAAAACGCAGGAAATACTTTCCTGGTTACAATTGCAATCCAGAGAAGAACTGCAGAAGTTATGGAAATGCAATGATAAGATTACTGAAGAAAATATACAACGCTTAAAAACAATGGATTTGCAGAATATGCTGACACCGGCAGTTCTTGCATATGATGGAATGGTTTTCAAGCATATTAATACCTCGATGTTAGAGGATAATGCATTAAGGTATCTGCAGGACCATCTTTGTATTTTATCGGCGTTTTACGGGGTATTGCGTCCTATGGATGGTATTACTTCCTACAGGCTGGAAATGCAGTCTAAGGTAGCTATTGTTCACAGTGCAAATCTGTATGATTACTGGAAAGAGGATATCTATCGCGCTGTTAAAGATGAAAGTGGCATTATAGTGAATCTCGCTTCTAAAGAGTATTCCAAATGTATAGAGAATTATCTCACGTCTCAAGATATCTATGTAACCATCAGCTTTTATGAACTTGTTCATGGAAAGCTTGTGACAAAAGGAACCTATGCCAAAATGGCAAGAGGGGAAATGGTAAGATTTCTTGCTGAGGAAAATATACAAACTCTTGCGGATATTCAAAGGTTTAACAGACTTGGATATTTCTTTATGCAGGAGAGTTCTTCTGAAAAAGAATATGTATTTTGCAGAGAAGATGTGAGTGATAAGTAATACATTTAAAGTGACAGGTAAAGATGTATTCAGCTTCCTTAATTGGAAGATAATACATCTTTTTAAGTTGATTTAAAAATATACATACCATTAGATATGTCATTTGTACAATGTAGTATTTTTCCCTATAATGACGATGGAAATGCTTATGTAAAACAACATAAGTGATAGTTGTAATCTCATCCTTTCTGGTTTTGATTTTGTGGATATCTTTATGCAAGAAGTAAATTACGTACATTTGAATTGTTTACAGACAAAGTGATATCTGTCTCAACTTTCAATGACTGCAGAAGGCCTGAGAAAGAAGGAGGAATGTCGATGAAACAACAAAAGAAACATAGTATTCTGAACATCTTAATGCTCACAATTGCAGGTATGGTAAATGCATTTGGTGTTACCATTTTCCTTACACCTGTCAAATTGTATGACAGCGGTATATCCGGCACATCCATGTTGCTGGAGCAGATTACTCCGCCATATTTAACATTATCTGTTTTTCTGTTGATATTAAATATACCTATGTTTCTGATTGGTTTAAAAAAATTGGGTAAACTGTTTACTTTCTATGCTATTTATTCCGTTACAATCTACTCTCTTTTTGCCTGGCTGATTACTGATGTATTTCCTGTAGATGTCAGCATCGCTTCACCATTAGCTGGTACGGATTTATTGCTGTGTGCTTTATTTGGAGGTGTGATATCCGGCATAGGCAGTGGGCTTGCCATAAGATTTGGCGGTGCTATGGATGGTATAGAAGTTATGGCAGTTATCTTTGCTAAAAGATTTGGACTGACAGTTGGTACTTTTGTGATGATTTACAATATTTTACTCTATATTATCTGTGGTATTGTTCTGAACAGCTGGGTATTACCTCTCTACTCTATTGTTACCTACTCTTCTGCTTTGAAAACTGTTGACTTTGTTGTAGAAGGTATCGACAGATCGAAATGTGCATTCATTATTACGGAGTTCCCAAAAGAAATTTGTTCTGCTTTATCCAAAGAATTTGAAAGCGGAGTAACCTACCTTGACGCAAAGGGAGGTTATTCTAATAAGGAAAAAACGATGATATATTTTATTCTGAACAGATATCAGGTCATACGTATGAAAGATATCGTACACGACATAGATCCTGCGGCGTATATTACTATCAGTGAAGTGGCAGATGTGTTTCATAATGCTATGAATGAGGCTTAAAACATACTTTAATAAGTTCTAAACCTGTATAACTATGTTACAATGATTTTGCAATCGAGTAGGAGGGAAAATATATTTAATTTTTCCTCCTACTCGATTACTTTTTACAGAATGCTCAAAGTATATTTACATGATTGAAGTATGGTATACATGAATCACTATAAAGAGGCTATATACGCATGAAAAGAGCAGAATACAGAGCAAGAAACAACCTATCTTCAAATCCGATTATACAAAATACTGTTTACCTTATTGCTGAAAAGATTTTTAAGACAAATGGCGGTCATAATGAACCTATGTATATTCATCATAAAACCATGAAACTGAACCTTCAGCAACATATTCTCGATGGTTTATTACTTATTGTTGCCGGTGTTGTCAGTGGTGCTCTTTCAAAAACTACCGGTGGCAGTCATGTACAGGATTTTGTCTCAGGAATTTTGATGGCACTTTCGGTTGCAGAATTGATCGCTGGTATTTTGTTTATAGTAAAATAGATGACAAAAAGATAACGAAACTATAATGAACAATAAGGTATTTAAAGGCATATCAGATATGTCTTTTTTAGTGCGCGTGACTATCATTTTATGTTTTTTATGAGATAATATAGAAAGATACAGATAGTCATACAGACTTAAATGTATCTTTGCTTTATTGTTAGATATACATCAATCTATTGTAAAGCTGAATGTTACAGCTAAATAATAGAAATATACTTTGTATACAAAAGTACAAATTTAGAGTATATAAAAAAATTAAGAGGGATATACAATGAGAGAAATCAAGAAACATGGGTATTGGATTCATGAAAGAGTTGAAGATACCAACTCTGTAACAGGGTATTTTTATAAAAGAGAATGTACATGTTCGGAATGTGGTAATCAGGTAAATATGGAAAAGCCTGTATGCCCATATTGCGGTGCGGTGATGGATAAACAGTCTCATTAAAACAATATTATAGAAGGTGTCACTTAAGGGTTTCGTTGCAGGAAAACAGAAACTCTTTTTTGCATTGGGGTTTATGAGATTATCTCAGCAGGTAGTTGTGGTACGCTAGAATCTTTTGAAGAAGGTACGTTTCTTGTACCTCTCAAAGCATTGCGTGATGAAGGGACTTCATATCATTATGCTCCTCCATCATGCTTTATGGAAACCAATGAAAAAGCAAGAAAAGCTATTGAGAAAACAATAGTTCAACACAACATGGCATATCAAGAGGTTATTACATGGTCGACAGACGGTTTCTTTCGTGAAACAAAAGATAAAGTTGAATATCGTAAAAAAGAAGGTTGTGCTGTTGTGGAAATGGAGTGTTCAGCACTTTCAGCGTGTGCAGCTTTCAGAAAAGTAGTGTGGGGAATGATACTTTATACTGCAGATAGTCTTGCGGTTGTTGAAAGAT
>CAKVIS010000046.1 GCA_934754415.1 uncultured Bulleidia sp. | reverse complement strand
AAAAATTCAATAAAAAAACACAGTGTTTATGCAGTGTTTCAAGAACGAGTCAAATTTAGAGCTGTAAAACTTCCGAGTGCACTGGAAGAGAACCCTCCTCCACAACAAATCGCAATTCTCAGCATATTTTCAAACCTCTTTATGTGTATTAGTATATCTCAACTTTATGCTACAATACACACATAGCGAGGTTTACGTATGAAAGTTTTAGTATTAGAATCCATTCCTCAGGAATACAAAGAAAAACTAGAGTCTGTTGCAGGTACAGACATTACCTATACAAACAAAAATGAAGTCACTCAGGAACAGTTACAGCAATCAGAAGTCATCATCGGTAATCCAACTATGGAACAGCTGGACACATGTGATGCTTTACAATGGTTACAGTTATCTTCCGCAGGTGCCAACACCTATGCTGCTCACCCAAAACAATTCACATTAACCAATGCCTCTGGTGCATATGGTGTTGCCATCAGTGAATACATGTTAACGTGTACCCTGAATGCCTTAAAACACTTCCCTGAATACTTACATCTGCAAAGTGAAAAAGTATGGGAAAACCTTGGACATGTAGCTACTATTTCTGACTGTACGGTACTTGTAGTCGGTATGGGAGATATCGGCAGTGCCTATGCAAAAAGAATGAAACTGTTAGGTGCCAAAAAAGTCATTGGTGTTCGAAGAACACTGAAAGAATTACCGGAATATTATGATGAGCAATACACATTTGACACCATGCAGGAAGCTTTGGCGCAAAGTGACATTATCGCTCTTGCCTTACCGGAAACACCAGAAACCATTCATGTTTTCAACAAAGAAAGATTGTCCTCCTGTAAGAAAGGCGCTGTACTTATCAATGTAGGAAGAGGCAGTGCCATTGACACGGAAAGCCTGATTACTTTATGTAAAAAAGACCATTTCTCCAGTGTCTATCTGGATGTGTTTGATCATGAACCTGTGCCTAAAAATTCTGTATTATGGAATACCCCTCACCTCTATGTCACACCACATATTGCAGGCAGATTCAATGCCAGTACAACAGTGAATACTGCCATGAATATCTTTGTGAAAAATCTTCAGCACTATGTAAATAAAGAACCACTGGAGAATGTTGTAGACAGAACACTTGGTTACTGAAAAAGATCCCTCGGGATCTTTTTTAATTCGGATATAAAAAAAACAGGTTTTACACCTGATACTCTGTATATCAACACTCGGTGGAAAATCCACCGATTTGTCTGTATATATCACCTACTATTTCCGTGAGAGGAAATGGTAGTTAAAATCACAGCTTCTTTAGTATAGTCCTGTTTATACATAATGCAAGTACTTTTTTTACAATTTTCCAAAAGAAAAATCAGTGATTTTTCTCACTGATTCAGGCTTTCTTTTTATAGAGAACATTACCGATACCCTGTACAAGCTGTACGATAACAATCAGCACAAGAGATGTCACAATCAGATAATTGATATCATAGTGCTGATATCCTTTACGAATGGCAATATCTCCAAGTCCTCCTCCTCCAAGAGTACCGGCCATTGCTGATGCACCAACCATATTGATAATCAGTAATACCACACCGTTTAACAGTCTTGGAACAGATTCTTTAAAGTACACTTTGAAAATAATCTGCATATCCGTAGCACCAAAAGACTTTGCTGCTTCAATGACACCTGCATCTGTTTCTCTTAAAGCATTTTCAAATACTCTTGCGATGAAAGGAATCGCATAAATAGTTAATGGGACGATAGCTGCTGTAGTACCGATGGAAGTGCCGGCAATAATACGTGTCATAGGAATCACAATGACCATTAAGATAATAAACGGAAAAGAGCGGAATACATTGACGATAACATCCAGGATACCATAGATAACACGGTTAGGCTTTAATCCATCCTCTGCCGTCAAAGTCAGAACCACAGCAGGAATAAATCCCAGGATAACCGCAATCAATGTAGAGAAGAATACCATGTACAATGTCTGCCATGTACCTTTTAAAATAACATCCAGCATCTTACAGTACCTCCCATGTGACATGTTTGCTTTCTAAAAATTTAAAGACACGTTCCTTATCTTCTTCCTGAATATTCAGGATTAAAGATCCAAACACATTCTCTCTGAATTCTTCCAGTTTTGCCCAGCAGATAGAAAAATCAATCCCCAGCTCTCTTGCCATTTCTGTAATGACAGGTTCATCACTGGAATCATCTGTAAAGAATAACTGCACATTCACACCTGTTTTAGGTAATGCCTGTCCTTCTTCACCAAGGAACTTCTTAACATCTTCACTTGGCTTGACAAACAGTTCTTCAGGTTTTCCTTCTGCAAGCACAACACCATGCTTTAAGAAAGCAACTCTCTGGCAGATCTGTTTGACCACTTCCATCTGATGGGTAACCACTACAATGGTAATACCAAGTTCTTCGTTAATCTGTTTCAGCAGTTCCAGAATACCATGCGTAATTCTTGGATCCAATGCACTTGTCGCCTCATCGCAAAGAAGAATCTTAGGATCGTTCACAAGAGCTCTTGCAATCGCCACTCTTTGTTTCTGACCACCGGATAAATTAGATGGCCTCTCATGCATCTTGTCTTTCAATCCGACAAGTTCAATCAGATGTTCAATCTTCTGCTTATTTTCTGGTGTTTTCGGATTTTCACCCCAGAAACTTAAAGGTAATGCCACGTTATCATATACGTCTAATCTTGAAAGCAGATTAAAGTTCTGAAAGATCATGCCCATGTCCTTTCTTAACTGACGTAGCTGCTGTTTATCTTTTACATTGACTGTTGTACCATCCACGGTAATTGTGCCGCTTTCATAGGTTTCCAGCCCGTTAATGCATCTCAGTAATGTGGATTTTCCTGCACCACTCTGACCGATAATGCCATAGATTTCTTTTTCATGGATATGGAGATTGATATCTTTTAATACTTCAAGATCTCCAAAACTCTTTCTAACATTTACAAGATCAATCATATTCACTCCTGTTTAACATACAAATATTCAGAGGGGTATTCCCTCTGAATATTTCACTTACATACTACCAACTATTTTCAATTAGTCTACCGGATTTCCGGATTCATCAATGAAGGAAGCGATAACAGATCCCTTATATGTATCTTCGATGTACTGCTTGACTTCATCGGATGTAATAGCCTTTACCAGAGCTTTTGTCTTTTCAGAATCCAGATTGTCCTGTTCAACAACTACATAGTTTGTTCTCTTAACACCTGTTTCTGTATCAAACTCTTCTACATAGATAGAAGGATGTTTTTCAGGAAGACCTGCTTCAAGAGCATAGTTACCATTAGCTACTACTGCAGAAACTGTCTTGTCATCAATCTGTAATGGAACCTGAGCAGCTTCAACTGCCTTGATAACATAGTTATGAGGGTTCAGTTCAGCATTGCCGTTATATGTATCTTCAGAGATGTATCCATCTGTTGTTGGTTCTTCCAGTAGACCTGCCTGTACAAGAACTCTTAATCCTCTGTCACAGTTATCTGCATCGTTTGGAACAACAATTGTGTCACCATCTTTGAGATCTTTGATATCTGTTAATGTAGCAGAATAAATACCCATTGGTTCAATATGCACACCAACTGCAGCAGCCAGGTGTAAGCCATTGGATTCATTCTGATCGTTCATGTAGCCAAGAGTCTGGAAGTAGTTAGCATCCAAAGAGCCATCTTCCAGTGCGGTATTTGGTGTAACATAATCTGTAAATTCTGTTACTTCCAATGTCCAGCCGTCTTTAGCTAAAACATCTTTTACGACATCATTTAAAATTTCAGCATGTGGAACTGAAGTAGCTCCTACTTTGATTGTTTTATCTTCTGTGCTTGTGGAAGCAGAAGAACCACATCCTGCTAAAGATAATGCCAGTGTTGCTGTTGCGATTGTTTTGATTGCGTTTTTCATTTTTCTTTCCTCCGTTTTCATGAAATTGCTTGAAGTAGGAGAGGTGATTTGTTTATCTGCTCTAGAAACAAAAAACTACGCCCCTCTTTGATAAGGGCGTAGTATATAACGCTGTACCACCTTACTTTAAAATGACCTCACGATCATTTCCTCTTCAAGTACGCCGAGTTACCTCAGATATACTTTATGTCTGTAACGGGACAACCCGTCATAGCCTACGTTATCGACTATGCAGCTCCAAGATCATGTTCAACCGGATAAGTCTTACTCTTTTTCAGCATACAAGAGCTCTCTACAAAGCTTTTTTCTGGTTTACTCTTCTCTTCATCGCCTGTATGCCTATATCTTAGTCAAATATTTTCTGAATGCAATAACACAATTTCTATTTTTGAATATTTTTTGTAAAAAAATGAAAAATTATGAAAATTGTTTCAAAAAGCAAAATAAAGAGCTCTTTAAAGGATCCCCTGTAATTAATCTAATGTTTTACCTGTTAATAAGTGATATGCTTCTTCGTATTTGGCAATCGTCTTATCAATAACGTCCTGAGGTAATGTATATCCCTTATCAGGATTTGCTGTTAACCAGTCACGTACAAACTGCTTATCAAAAGATGGCTGGGAATGACCTGCTTCATAACCTTCCAATGGCCAGAAACGGGAAGAATCCGGTGTCAACATTTCATCCGCAATCAAAACATCACCATTTTCATCCAGACCGAATTCAAATTTTGTATCTGCGATAATAATGCCTCTTGTCAAAGCATATTCCGCACACATTTCATACAGCTTTAAAGTATAGTCTTTAATCTTTGTGGCGTATTCTTCGCCATGACCAGGGAATACTTTTTCAAGAACATCAATAGACTGTTCAAAGCTGATATTTTCATCATGATCACCAATCTCTGCCTTTGTACTTGGTGTATAGATTGGCTGAGGTAATTTACTGCATTCTTCCAAACCTTCCGGTAATGCAATACCACATACTGTTCCATTTTCCTTATAGGATTTCCAGCCGGAACCCGTGATGTAGCCACGTACGATACATTCTACAGGAATCATACGCAGTTTCTTGCATAACATGGACTTACCTTCAAACTCAGGTGTCTGGAAATATTCCGGCATATCTTTTACATCTGTTGAAATCATGTGATTCTTCACACAGTCCTTTGTGTAATCAAACCAGAATTTAGACATCTGTGTTAAAACTGTACCTTTCTTTGTAATCTTGTTGTTCAGGATTACATCGAAAGCTGAGATACGGTCTGTTGCGACCATGATGAGACTATCGCCTGCATCATAGATTTCACGGACCTTACCTTCTTTGATTGGTGCATACTCTTTCATGACTTTCCTCCATTTTTAACATGAATATCGTATCACGTTCTTCTGTAAAAGAAACTAGGAAATCTTCTTTTCTCCTGCAAGTTTGGAGATAAATTCTATTTTTTCTGCCTGATTCATGGTTGTAGACTCCATAAAGGCAAAGAAACTGCCATATACTTTATAATCAATCACCATTCTCAGACGTTCTTCATTGACAGTAGTAGGCATCTCCTCAAGTATTTTCAACAGTTTTTCTTTCACAAGCGCAGGAAGCTGATATACCTGAGAACCGGAGAACAGTGTGGAAATCTGCACTTTATTGGCTTCATAGGCTAACAGAACATCTTTTGTAAACTGATACTGATCCTCCACTACTGCAGATAAAGACGGCAATGTTTCAGCAATTCTGTCTATTACCTCTTTTTGAAGACTCAAAGAAAGATCATAGATATCTCTGTAGTACACATAAAACGTAGACTTGTTGACATCCGCAATTTCACATACTTCTTTCACACTGATTCTTTCCAAGGATTTCCTGGCTCTCAACAAAAAGAATGCATTAATAATGTTTCTCTGGCTTTTATTCTGTTTCTCCATCATACCAACTTTTCCTTTCAAATGTCTTTTTTTAGACAACAGGTGGAAAATGATGCCTGTTCTTTTATCCACATTCACATTATAGTATTTTTAGAATATTTCGTCTTTATAAAATTTGGAGGGTTATCATGGATTTTTATTACTTTTATTCCGGGAAAGAATTCGAAGCCTACAATTATCTGGGTGCACATGTTCAGCCAGGTGGAGGTGTTACTTTCCGCACCTATGCGCCTAATGCAGAAAAGGTCTATCTGACAGGGGAGTGCAATCAATGGGGCCAGACAGAAATGACACCGGTATATGACGGCAAATTCTGGGAAGTATACCTGCCTAAAGCAAAAGCTAAACAGATGTACAAATACCAAATTCTTACTCAGGACAAGAAACTGGTAGATCATTGTGATCCTTATGCCTTCTTTAATGAAAAAAGACCTGGTTTTGCAAGTATTGTTTATGACATGCATTCCTATACCTTCCACGATGATAAATGGATGAGAAACGCTGATGCACGCAAAGATAAACCCATGAACATCTATGAAATGCATTTGGGTTCCTGGAGAAAGAAAGTAGACAGTAAAGAAGATGGCTGGTATTCCTATGTAGAAACTGCCAACCTGCTGATTCCCTATCTCAAGGAAAACGGCTATAACTATGTGGAACTGATGCCAATTAACGAATATCCTCATGATGCCTCATGGGGATACCAGGCAACAGGCTTCTTTGCCTGTACCTCAAGATACGGAGAACCAAATGATTTAAAGAAATTCATTGACCTGTGTCATCAGAACGATATCGGTGTCTTCCTGGATATTGTCACAGTACACTTTGCTCTGAATGACTATGCATTAAAAGATTATGATGGTACACCAATCTATGAATATCCTCATTCCGATATGACTTACAGTCAATGGGGATCCAACAACTTCATGCATGCACGTCCTGAAGTCCGTTCCTTCCTGCAGTCCGCTTCTGATTTCTGGATTTCCCAGTATCACTTTGACGGGCTGAGAATGGATGCCGTAGGCAACCTTCTGTACTGGCAGGGAGATGCCTCCAGAGGTGAAAACAAAGGTGCCATTGAATTCTTAAAACAGATGAACAAACAGTTAAAGATTCGTCATCCAGGCACTGTATTAATGGCGGAAGATTCCACCACATACCCTAAAGATACCGACCCTGTAGATCAGGGAGGCCTTGGATTTGATTACAAATGGGATATGGGCTGGATGAACGATACCTTAAAATTCTTCTCCACCGATCCTAAATACAGATCTGAAATGTACCACAAGATTACTTTCAGACAAAGTTATGCAGGTGCCGATCACTTCATCCTTCCTTTATCACATGATGAAGTCGTTCATGGCAAAGCTACCATCGTCAATAAGATGTGTGACCTGTATGAAGGTAAGTTTGATCAGGCAAGAATGCTGTATATGTACATGTTTACTTTACCTGGCAAGAAATTAAACTTCATGGGAAATGAAATCGGTCAGTTAAGAGAATGGGATGAGAAAAGACAGCAGGACTGGGATATGCTGAAATACCCTATCCACGATGCTTTCCACCAGTTCATGAAAACACTCAATCACCTCTATCTTGAGCATTCATCTTTATGGCAATGGGATTATGACCAAAGAGGTTTCCAGTGGATTGATGCGGATAAAGTGCAGGAATGTGTCTATGCCTACAGACGTATGTCTTCCAATGAAACGCTTGTCTTCATCATGAATACCGGAAATCTTGCCAACAGATATACATGGAATACAACTGCAAAAATCAAATTATTACTGGCAAGTGATGATCAGAAATGGTCAGGAAAAACAGACTTCACGAAAGCTGGTACAGACATCACCAAAGATGCTTATACTGCAACGGTTACCGTTCCTGGTAAGAGTGCAAGAATTTATCTTGAATACTAAAAAAGTCGGCATTGCCGACTTTTTACTTACTTCAGATACTTTTCAAATGCTGTATATGTATCCAGATGTACTTCCTTAAAAAACAGACATAGCCACACCACCAGCGCAACTACAGACATAAACGGTAATACATAATACGTAAGAAATGCTCCGCAAGTTAATACCGCAGTCCATGTCCAGCATTGATTTCTCATATCTTTGGAAATACGTGCTGTATCATAAAACTGACGTTCTTCTTTGCTCAGGCTGTTAAATCCTGCTACCAGTATGGCGGCTTTTTCTTTCCCTATGGCAAACACCAGCCCAATTACAGCAAAAATACCTGCCAGTACAAGACACGCAACTATACCATCAAACACACAATCGACTTCCATCTGCATTTAGTCCTTATCAATAATTCCGGCATATACAAAGGCATTGTATAATCCGTTATCCAGAATATCTGTTGTGATATAGTCTGCTTTGGCTTTGATGCCACTGGTACCGTTCCCCATAGCAATCCCCAGACCACAGGCCTCAAACATAGGAATATCATTCTCACTGTCTCCTATACCCACAGCTTCTTCTTTGGACGCATGATAATATTCCAGAATTTTCTCTATTCCTGTCTTTTTAGTGATGGTTCCATCACTGACTTCCCCAATACAGAAGTTTTCATGAGGAATTTCCATGGATTTTGTAAGCACATATGGGGCAGGTAACTGCTTTCTTAATGCAGGATAGTCCTCTTCCCATCTTTTGCCAAATGCACAGATTTTATAGATGGCATCATTGCTTTCATCACCATATTCTTCTTCATACATACAGTTTGCCTGTGCTCTCTGAATACGAATTTTTCTGTCTGTAACACCTCCGGAATAATACCAGAGTACCGCTTCATACCCTTCCTTACTGCAATAGGCACCGGCACTTCCCTCAAGAGAAAACCCCATTCCTAAAGAACGTATCATTTCCTTGATCATAGTGACATCTTCTTTTTTGATAGGATGATCATAGATTCTCTTGCGTTCGACATAAATCATTCCACCTGCACCGAAGATAAATCCATCCACATCATAATGCAAATAGGATTTTGCCTCTGCAAGCGATCTTCCGGTACATAAGAAAATCTTGTATCCATTCTCTCTTGCCTTTTTTAAAGCTTCTATGGCACTTTGAGGTGTTTCTCCTGCAAGTGGACTGTACAAAGTCCCATCCACATCTAAAAATATATATTTATACATAGTTCTCTCTCTTTCCTTTTCCATTGTACATAACCATAAAGTATTTGCTCAACATTTTATATATGAATTATAATAAACACAAAATAAGGGGAATGGTAATGAATACTTTGGAATATACAGATGTGCAACAGGCTCTTGAGCAAAATACCATGGGTGTATGGAAACTGACTATTCACAATGAAGATACAGGGGAATTATATTGTGATGACACTATGAAAAAACTGATTGGTGCAAAAGAAACCACCACTCCGGAAGAATGTTTTCACCTGCACAGAGATAGTGTATACCCAGAGGACAAAGACATCTTTCTGAAATATTCAAAGAAACTGAATGAAGAACGTTCCGAGCTTGTTTACAGATATGTCCATCCGGTAAAAGGGGTGATGGTAGTACGTTGCAGTGGAAAAAAGACAGGCCCTGATACCTTCATGGGAACTCATCAGGACATCAGTGATATTTTACGTCTGGAAAAAGAAAAAGCCCTGGAATCCCATTTAGCTCAGGTAAATGAAAAATTAAGAAACCAGAGAACTGCAGAAATCAATTACTATAAAGAATTGCTGGACGAACAGGCCTGCGGTGTATTAGCCTATACCGTACCTGAGCATCAGATTGTACACATGAACAAAGAGGCCATGCGTATTTTCCATGTACAGTCCACAGAACATATGCAGCGGGATATAGCTGATATTTTCAAAACCTTCTATTATCCTGATGACACCACGAACCATAAGCTCCTCTCTTTAAGAAATGTCAATGATACAGTAGACTTCGAAGTGATTATCCATAAAGACACTCCTGATGAAGTCCATGCCCTTGCCAAGACGAAAGTATTTTTGAACCCGGACAATGAAAGAGTTATTGTGACAACTTTTCTGGATATCTCCAGTACTGTCATGTTACAAAAGGCTCTTGAAAAAGCTGAAGCTGGCAGTAACGCCAAAAGCACTTTCCTGTTCAATATGTCTCACGATATCCGCACCCCTATGAATGCCATCATAGGCTTTGCAGATTTAATGAAGACACACTGGGATGACAGAGATCTGACAAGACAATATCTGCAAAAACTGGATGATTCCAGTCAGTATCTGTTATCTTTGATTAATAATGTCCTGGAAATGGCAAGAATAGAAAGTGGAAAAGAAGAACTACACGAAAAGCCATGGGATATTTATGAATCCTGCAACTCCCTTCTTGTCTACTTTGAACCTGAGATACAGAAGAAACATCTGCAGCTGGACTACAACGTAGACATCCGGCACTCTCATGTATTATGCGATTCCACAAAAATCAGAGAAATCTATGCCAACCTGATCAGTAATGCCATTAAATATACGCCGGATGGCGGAACCATTACCTTTCACTTTAAAGAACTGCCTTCTGATGAACAGGGTATAGCCTGTTATCAGGCCATTATCAAAGATACAGGCAGTGGCATTTCCAAAGAGTATCTGCCCCATATCTTTGAAGCCTTCTCAAGAGAAAAGAGTTCCAGTGAATCAGGTATCCTGGGCACAGGTCTTGGCTTACCTATTGTAAAATCCCTGGTGGATTTAATGCAGGGAACTATTTCCATCGAAAGCGAAGAAGGCAAAGGTACTACGATTATACTGAAAATTCCTCATATCTATCTGGATCATATTCACTCGTCCAATGCATCACAGATAGATGTGCAGGCATTGAAAGGAAAGCACATCCTGTTAGCAGAAGATAATCCATTGAATGCCGAGATAGCTGAAACCATGTTAAAAGATGCAGGATTTAAAGTCACTGTTGTCAAAAATGGTTTACAGGCATTAGAAGCTGTAAAGCAAAATAAAGATACACGGTTTGATTGTATCCTCATGGATATACAGATGCCTGTCATGAATGGGTTTGAGGCTACAAGAGCTATTCGAGCCTTACCTTCTGTCAAAGCCAGTATTCCCATCATTGCCTTAACTGCCAATGCATTTGAAGAAGATAAAAAGGCATCCCGTGAAGCTGGTATGAACGGACACATTTCCAAACCTGTTCAAATGCAGGTACTGCTCAAAACATTAGCAAATATATTACTATAGAAGAAAAGAAATGGTAAAGAATGAACGGAAATATCCGTGTCTTCTTTACCATTTTAATTTCACTCTTAATATTCTTCTTACCGAAGCATTGATTCTTTCTTCACTGACAGCACCTGACTCTACTGCATGAATTACTGCATCATATGCCTGATGAAAGTCCTGTGGCATTAACAAGATATCCACTCCTGCCTGTAATGCCTGTATCACAACAGTACCACTGTCATAAGCATTTACAATCGCTCCCATAGAGAAACTGTCGGTAATCACAAGACCATCATACCCCATCTGTTTTCGTAACACATCTGTAATCATATACTCTGAAAGACTGCATGGAGTGTTATCTCCCAGTATGGATGGTACAGAAATATGCGCCACCATGATCATATCTGCTTCATGATTCTGTATGCAATCCTGAAAAGGTATAAGTTCCGCTTCCATTAACTGATCTAATGTTTTATCTGTATACGCATATCCTTCATGGGTATCCCCTAAAGTACCTCCATGTCCCGGGAAATGTTTGATTACCGGCATCACACCTGTTTTCTTTATAGCCAAAGATTCCGCCTGTACCATAGCAGATACCACATGCGGATCATCACTGAAAGAACGTGTTCCAATGACATAATTATACGGATTGGTTAACACATCCGCATCCGGCGCAAAATCCAGATTAAATCCCAGATCATGAAGATAGGTACCTATGGTTGTGCCAACATAGGCTGCATTAGCAGGATCACCAGTTTCTCCTGTATACCACATAGGGTCAAAAGTTTCTACGCCAAAGGTTCCTGCATTACCAATTCTTGCGACTAAACCACCTTCTTCATCTACTGAGATAAAAGGAGGAAGATTCCCGTTATCCTTGTAATACTTTTTGGTGTTGGCAATCATGCCTTTTGTCTGTTCAGGATCAATAAGGTTATCAGAAAAATAAATAATGCCTCCTACAGGATATTCTTTCAAAGCATTTTCCATTTCTATTTCCGCCACAGTTTTTTCATTACATAACGCTTCGGGCTGTACAATAAATAACTGAGCCACTTTCTCTTTTAAAGAATGCGAAGAAAGCCAGTCTGTAATTTTTAATTCCAGTCTTTGTTCAGGAGTAGGCGTTGCAACAATCTCAACATTTACTTCTGCACTTTCTTCAGTTTGTGCAGTATTTTTACAGCCTGTAAGCAACAAAGATAACAAGACAGGCATTCTTAACAGATTTCTGATTCTCTTTTTATTGTCTGTCATAATATCTTTTTCCTGAATCCGGACTGAAATACGTCCGTATATACCCATCTTCAGATACCACTACAAATTCATTGGTGCTTTCAAGATAATACACATCATCGCCATCATCCTGTGTTTTATGCAAACTTTCAGGATCCACAATCACCCTGTTGGCAGCTTCCACATAAGATTTCTCATCCTCAAATCCCATTTCTTTACCATGTTTGTAATAATGAGTTTCCAAAAGTTCCTGTGTACGGAATACATAGTCAGTAACAGGATTTTCCATATTTTTATGTTCTGGTTTTTGAAACAGCAATGCGCATACCAGTACCAGTATTCCCAGAAAAAGTACCGCTATTTTCTCATTTCTTTTCATACATTTTTCTCATGATTTTTGTATACTATTCCTGTCAACTACCTACGACCTAAAGGTCATGGGCTTGTAACTGCCCAGTCGTACTAACGGCTTGCACCTCCGACCTTTAA
>CAKVIS010000045.1 GCA_934754415.1 uncultured Bulleidia sp. | reverse complement strand
AGGTGGGGGAAAATGATATGAGAGTAGTTGGAAAAAGAGCGATGTCAGCTACTCATAAGAGTTTTCGACATCGCTCTTCTTTTATAGGGGGTTTTATATCCGGTTCTGTTGTGAAATACTTATGTTCCTTCTTTCAGGAAATGGTATTCGGATCTACCTCCTGGGATTACAGTGCATTTCCATTTAACCTTAATGGAAGAATCTGTTTACAATACTCCATATTCTGGGGAATACTTGGAGTATTGTGGATAAAGACTATTTATCCCATCATGGCCACATGGATCTTAAAGATACCTAATAAGATTGGTAAACCATTAACAATAGTATTACTAGTCTTTATGATCTTTAACTCCTGTATGTCATGCATAGCAGTATTCAGATGGTACGAAAGAACCAGAAACATACCAGCGAATAACATCATAGAAACCTACATGGATCACCACTATCCAGACACAAGGATGGAAAAAATCTATGCAAACCTGGAATTCAAATAACAAATAAGAGACTGCTAAGAATAGATTACCCATCTATTCCAAACAGTCTCTTTTCTTTCTATATGATTATTGATTTATCAATACCCAGTTACTATTAGAACTTGGTAATGTACACCAGCCATTACTGTACGTAGCACTTAAAATATACACCGTTCCATCTGAAGTTTTATAAATAGTCCCTGTCGGAATTCCTGAATCATTCTGGAAATACGGAGCTGTACTATTCTCATATTTAAAATCAGCATTGGTTAACACAGTCGCACTATTTACCAGTTCAATATACGGTCACTTATTACCATTTGGTGTAATACTTTCATAGCTTTCCCATCTTGAAGGAGCATTATAATCCGCAATACATACATAATATCTGCCATTATAACTATATACATTCCCACGTGTAACAGTAATACCAGTACTTGAATCCACAGCAAATGGAATCACATGACTTATAGTAAATTCAGGAAAGGACACTGAAGTATTAGATCCTGTATTTGTACCAGTTCCTCCTGTTGTTCCTCCTCCAGTAGAACACGTTCCACTTCCAGAAGTATTTCCTCCCGTGTTACCAGAACCACCTGTTGTATTTCCACCAGTAGTACCAGATTCTTCTCCTGAAGATTCCCCACCTGTACTGCCACCAGTGGCATTACCAGTACCACCCTCATAATGAAGAATAGCCTGACCTGTAGAATCAGTATTTGCAGCATCTTGCAGCAGTGCGAGCTTTGCAAAATCCTTCGCTTCCATCAGTTTACGAAGCCCTCTCTGATTGCGTCCTCTGCTTCTGCCTATAATCATATCTCAAAACTGCATTCTAAGCATCGCAAACCTTTTTCTTCCCGGGCCTGCCCCACCATCTTTTGAATATCTTTTTTTATCTTATATTATTGTCCACTTCCTGAATTTTGTGCTACCATACCTCATATGAACATGCATATGCGCTTCGCATATTACGAGCCTCACATCACGTTGCATGCCCTATGAAAGGAATAGAAATATGAACCGAAAGAAAGGCTTCACGCTCGCAGAGCTTCTGATTGTAGTCGCTATCATTGGTGTACTCGCCGCAGTCTCTGTGCCGATTTTCACAGCACAGCGCAGTAAAGCCGTCGACGCTGTAAATAAGGCGAATATCCGTGCCGCAAAATCCATGGCACTGGCTGCATTTTATGATGACAAAACTGAATATGTCGAAAGCTCTAACTACACTAAAATGGCTTACTTCAAATATACAGACGGCAGTCTGGTACCGATTAAAGGCTATTCCCATGACATCAACAACATGGCCAAAAACGTTTGTGATCAGGCCGCACAGCACAAACAGTGCGACTGCATCTATGTGTACGTTTCCTTAAATGACGCTAAACCTATCCAGACCGCCCCGTACCTCGACCAGAACGGAAACATCCAAGGCAACAACTCCAGACAGTTCGGCTAGCTGCACTCTTCCGCCGCCAATGCCTCTGTCTTCACATCGTCACAGCGCTTTCATCATCAGCTGCATATAACAGTAAAGCGACGAGACTGATTCACTGCGAATCCATTCTCGTCGCTTCATTTTGTGGTCGAGAGCCCTTTACAACCGCTAATTTGCACATACTGTACCAGCTATCACAAAAACATTTTATGCTTCAGTTGTACCAATTTCATTTTTCAGATTCCACATGCAATATAAACTCTAGTTAACATACTTCCAGGGGCCCGTCTCATTTACCAAATGACGTTCCTTCTTCCTCAATAAATCACTCTATAATAAATAATAAACGAATTTCTGTATACTCTCATCGCCCATGACAACGCTTATACTTCTTTCCACTTCCACATGGGCACAATTCATTGCGGCCTATCTTCTTCGGTCAGTTCGCTCTTTCCCGAACCATAAGAGAAATTTTCCCATCATACATAAGTTCAAGTTCCCTCAAACGATACAAATATTCAGAAACTCCTAATATAGCTTGAAACATATGCATAGCTTCATTTTCGAACTGAAGAAGGTACTCCGTTTTCCTTTTTGTTCTATCTTTCGGATTAGGGATATAAGCTATCAGCTGGTCTACTGAATTATATTCAACATCATTATGACCGATAGCATTTCTCAATTTTGCATTCACGAGTATTTTCAAAAAGCCTGTGTAAACTTCAGAATCCAAACAGAAATGATATCTTGATGCTTTTGTGAGTTTAATATAGTCCTCCAAAGAATTGACATTCTTCTCAATCGGATTCATAGCATTGATGTCAGCCCGGTATTTAATATTATTGAGCGCTACAGGTATGACTAGCAAATTGCCCAGTGCCTCGTAAGCATCCAAATAGAACTGTTTTACGCTATTAAAACTACTTGTTGTAGAACCTTCATGCTCAAAATCAAAAGAGTTTTCTTTGCAGTATTGTATAGCTAGTGCAGGTATAAGTCTTTGATATACTGTTATAAACTCATCATAGACATTATAGAGAAGTTCCTGTAATTCTTTAAGGTGGAACCCATCATGAGAATTAAGAAAATCAATTAAGTTCTTCATTTGTGCCGAATCCATTTTCAGTATTCCTTCACTAAATGCGAATTCATTAAGGATATCTTTTCTTAATGATGAATATAGTCCATGCACCTCAATCATGTGAACAGCTCTCAATATTTCATATTCATCTCTACATTGAAAAACCTGACCGGAAAACTCCTTTTGAATCTCTTAAGTTAAGTATTCGCTATTGTTTTTTGCCAAACCAAGAATTCTTTTATAACTCTTCCACTTTTTGGCAGCTGCATTCAGCTTAGCTAAATCTTGTCTAAATTCTTCATAAGAATCAGGCGTCTTAATACGATTCGTGTATCGAATAAACGGAGTAATAATCACTCCCTCTAAATCGGATGCTTCAGCTTGTTTTATAGTAGGAAATTCACCAGAGCACTCAACAATGTAATCCGCATTTTCATCTTGTACCTCATCAGCATTATCAAAAGAAAAACTCAGCTCCGGACGGTCTTGTCTTATTTTCACTCTGCCTGACAAGGAAGTTCCACATTTACCACATGCTACTTCTATCGGATGTTCCTCCTGCCAGCCAACTTGTAAACGCACTCGAATAATACATCCACAAACTTGGCATTTTATAAAAGTATTAAAGACCATGAAACCCTCCTTTCGATGGGTCAACATATCATCATTCCAATCTCGGTAACTGTCCCACCATTCATGCACATGTCACCGAACAACCGTGCAATTGTGCCATCGATTCATCCATTGCAAACACACACTACTGCTCTTAATAACACCATCGGATCTTACATCCCATTTTACATCAAATATATCGCTAGCTCACAGCAATTGCTCTTATCGGACATTTTATTTCCGAAATCTGCTTCCTCAGCCCCATCCCGCCGCCAATGTCTCCTTCTTCATATCATCACTTGGCGTTTACCACCTTCCTCATGCTTAAACAAAGCGACGAGACTGATCCATCTCGTCGCTACTTAGCTTGTCCTTATGATTGATTATGACTATTTTCATTTGTTTGGCAAAAGCTTAATCCAGTCTTGCATATTTTCCGAAGGTGGAACATTATTGCTGCTACCACCATGATAAATATAATAATTGTTATCTGAATCTAAATACAAATCACCAACAGAAAGATTCAAAAGTGTCTCTTGATTCGAACCAGCCCACGGCTTCTGCAAATCCTTGATTGTCTGTGCAGGTTTATTGTTAATCGCTAAAAAATTATTGTTCATTTCAGCCGGAGTGGTGTAGTAATATCCATTAAGCTTCCATTTATCTGTTGCTGCAGAAACATATAATTGGCCATTATATCTGATAATCTGTCCTGTATATACATCTACCACACAGTCTGTTCCTTTTTCTGGCCAGTCATTTGCTTGACTGCCAAGATTCTCATAAGCCTTGTTTGGATCTGCATTCGTTCCTGTAGAACCTGTTCCACTGCCAGAAGTGTTTCCTCCAGTACTATCAGAACCGCCAGTAGTACCAGAGCCTTCTCCTGAAGTTTCTCCTCCACCGGTAGTATTACCAGTACCACCCTCATAATGAAGAATAGCCTGACCTGTAGAATCATTGTATTCTACCCATGCAGTACCATTAGCAACTGGGGACCCTATCACCTGTGCATATACACTATGTAAGTTTGTAGCAAGCTCTGTATTCTTCCAGTTATCTTCCTTCTGTTTTAACTGTACAGCGCCATATTTTTCTTTACCATTTACTGAAGTTCCATCCAGTAAAGCATCAGAGATTACTTCTGCATACTGAGAACGTATATTTGCTGCATCCACAGCTTCTCTGCTCTTCTCTAATTGACCACTAAAGATAGGTATAGCGATTGCGACTAATACACCTATAATAGCAACTACTATTAATAACTCAGCTAATGTAAAACCTTTATCTTTTCTCCCAATGTTTCTCATTATTCCATCCCTTTACATGTAATACCATTATAGAACTCATAGGGTGAATTACAATGGAATTATTGTAATGGAAAGAAACCAAATTACTTCACAAAAAGACTGATACCTTATCAAACAAGATATCAGTCTATATAACCATTTGCAGATTTCAAAGGATTTAAAATTGCTAAATGCACTTTACTTGACTACGATTAGCTTCCTGTCGTACCGTCAGCATTAACAGAAGTCACATTCTTAAAATCAGTTGTTGGAGCAGTTGTAGCAAGAGAAAGCTCACCATCCTTGCTTACACATACATAAATTGTTTTATTAGTTGAAAGAGCCTTGCCCACAGTATCCTGTGTTACATCAAGAGTACCTGCAATCTTTTCAGGAGTAGATGCCCATCCATCCTTACTTTGCTTTGTTTTAACCTCTTCATAATATCCAGTCTTCCCATCTCCAGTAAGGACATCTGCAGAGCATTCCGCATATGCAGCTCTAATATTTGACAGGTCAACTGCTTCTCTAGCTTTTTCTAACTGTGCTGTGAAGATAGGAATTGCAATTGCAACTAATACTGCAATGATTGCAACGACGATAAGTAATTCAGCTAATGTGAATCCCTTTTTGTTACGTAATGTTTTTTTCATTGTTCATAATCTCCTTTGTTATTACAAAATTAATTATACCGTTTACTTTGGAAAAGTAAAAAGAATAATTACTGTAATATAACCGTAAACACTATGTTTTATGCACATTCTTGAAAACATAAGTGAAAGTATTTCGTTTTAATAGAATGTGTTTACATATAGCATCATTAAAGGATAAAAGTAATACGAGATCTTGTTGGTAGATCTAGTGTGTGATAAGATGTCAAAAACAAAGGAAGTCTTTTACTATATTTAACATTCAAAAGGCGTAGGATGCCATATGATGAAGTTTATCTCTTCAAACAGCATCTATGCCATATGATTTCATAGAATAAAATGGTTATTCTTGTATTAATAAAATAGCTTCATAGAAAACTTTTTATAAATAAGGAAGAATTCCTATTTTTACAAGTCAGTTAGAAAAGGCAAGAGAAGCTACAGATGCCGCAAATTTAAGAGCAGCTTATGCAGAAGTTTCAGCCGATGCTATTCTTAACGACGGAACAACAACAAAAAAGGTTGAAGTTGATCAAAAGCAAACACAAGCCGGTTGGCAGACAAGTATTGATCTTCCTTTCGATGCCACAGCTCCTCAAAATAATGCCGCAGAAAAATATTGGACTGTCCAGTGGGATACAACCAAGAATAAAGTAGTAGCTACACACTCTTAATCAGTCAAATTGCCGATACATTTAAGAAAATATCAGTCAATTACTACACAACCACTAGCCTAGCTGGTGGTTTTTCGTTAGCAGACATAGCCGTGCATTCAAAACACCCTTTACGGCTCCAAAGTGATTTGTGACCGCTTTATTTTTTTGTTATCCTTAGATGAATCTTTGAATTCTAATTGTTATTATGTATCTCTTCCATCCAGTGTATGTGATTGTACATACTGGTGTAGGTTACTATTGGACTTTCTGTTATGTTGTGATTGTAAAGATATAGGAAATGTTCTATCTCTCCATAGAAGTCATCTACTACATAAGGGTATTCTGTACCATTACATACTAATGGTCTGTGTATTGGATATAGTTCATATACTTGTGTATCTGTATGTATGATAGCTTTAGAAAGCCTTTCTTTAAAAGAGCAAATCATATGTACCTTACAGTTACCTATGGTCATATGGATATCCTCATGAAAATCCACCCCATGTTCCAAGTCTCTATGCAGGGAATCTATATGCATATCTCCTTTGCAAAGATCACTTAATAAACCTAATGCATAGATTCCCATATCATACAGACATCCTCCACATTCTTTACTTGTGGTATAGCCTCTGTCTTTTTCAAGTAATACAAAACCTGTTTCTACTTCTATAGAGTGTATGTTGTTTAAATCATTTTCTTTAAAGGTTCTGTAGGCAGGAGTCAGTAAAGACTTCATACCTTCCATAAACAGTACTTTCTCCTGTTTTGCTAAAGTAAGTAATTCTTCTATTTCCTGTGTATGTAAACAGGCAGGCTTTTCTACAAAGACTGCTTTATGATGAAGAATAGCCTGTTTACACCACTCATAATGCATATGATGCGGTAAAGCTATATAGACTGCTTCTACCTGTGGATCTTCTAATACTTCTAGTGGAGTACCGTAAGCATGCTCCACTCCATACTGCTGTTTAAAAGCAACTCTTTTTTCTTTATTACGTGCACTGATGGCATAAATACAGCTGTTTTCTATATGACTCTGACTTTGTGCAAATCTTTTGGCAATATTACCTGCACCGATAATTCCCCACTTCATATGCTTATACCAGCTCATTTTCAAATTTCACTGTTTTCTTATGAAAGATGTTTTCCAATGCTGCCAGTATTACAGTATAATCTTTACCTTCATGTAATCCACTGACAGATACTGTGGCTGTACATGTTCCATCCTGTAACAACACAGGATAACTGCCACCTGAAGTCTGTACATCTATCATTCCCAGTTGATTTGCCACATAACACCATGCACTGCTATGATGATACTGTAATACACATTGTCTTTTCATTTCTGCAAAAACATAATTTCTTTCTGCTTTATCATCCATACCATACTGAAACAAGACAAATCCATCTGATTCTCTTACAATACGTATTACGATGCCTCTTTCTTCTTTTTCTGCTTCTTCAATGATAGCTAATCCCAGTTGTAAAGCATCTTTACTGGTAAATACCGGATATCTGAAATCTTCTTCCTGCTGTTGTAAAACCTGCAGATCCTGTTGAGCATATTGTGTCATAAATAGTAACGTCCTTTGGTATACAGTATTTTACCATACATGACTGGTCATCTTCATTGACGAAGAAAATGATGTTTGCTATGAATAGGGATAAAGAGAATAAGGAGAACACAATATGAAAGCATTATTAATCAACGGCAGTCCAAGAGCTAATGGATGTACGTACACAGCTTTAACTGAACTAAAAAACACACTGGAACAGGAAGGTATGGAAGTAGAACTGATACATGTAGGTAATCAGAATATACGAGGTTGTATTGCCTGCAGAAAATGCAGAGAAACACACAAATGTGTATTTAACGATATCGTCAATGAAATCGCACCTAAGTTAAAAGAAGCAGATGCCTTTGTCATAGGTGCACCTGTCTATTACAGTTCTCCTGCAGGAGGAGCTATCTCCTTTATGGACAGACTGTTTTTCAGTACTTTTGATATCGATAAGACCATGAAAGTAGGTGCAGCAGTTGTTACATGCAGAAGAGGTGGAAATACCGCTTCCTATGATGTACTCAATAAGTACTTCTCCATCAGTTCCATGCCAATTGCCACAAGCCAGTACTGGAATATGGTGTATGGAGGAGAAGCAGAAGAAGTATTAAAGGATGCTGAGGGATTACAGACCATGAGAACTTTAGGTAAAAATATTGCCTTCATGGCAAAAAGCTTTGCGTTAGGTAAAGAAGAATACGGTTTACCGGAAAAAGAACCAGTCACATTCACTAACTTTGCCAGTGGCAAATAGTTCAAACAGTGTCAAATCTAAACTACAATTTTAGATTAGTCGTTTCTTTACTATTATTTGGGATGCAAAATTACGTCTAAACCAAAATTCCAATTTATATCAGCCATAAATGCACTGAATTATATTCCCAGGTAATTACTGGTACTTTACTAAAAAAGCATCAGAAAGTACCAGCAACTATGTTGATAAGCATTTAGAATCAGAAATAATAAAACAAGTGAAGTCATTGCATTGCTGCATACACTTCACTTGTTTTTCTATTCTTTAGAAATTTGCATACATCATAGCCACAGCATCATATCCAGGCCCGTAGGCGCCAAATAAGATAACCGCAATCATGATGGAATATAAGATAGCCCATCTGTATGGTGTACGTAAAGAGAGTATCTTTTCTTCTACCTGCATACCTCTTTCTTTTAAGACACTGACAACAATGACAGGAATAAATAACAGACATAAGGCAACCCATTCCTTACCCGTCAATCCTAAAGAAGGGATGATTTCCAGACCCTGCTGTAGCTGGAAACTTGTAAACATGGAAGTAAACATTGTCCAGCCTTGTGCAAAGGTACTTGCTCTGAAGAACATTTCACCAACAGCTACAATGATACATAACTTGATAAATCTGAAAATCTTAAAGCCAGTGCTTTCAGTATTGATCTTAGATTTCTTCAAAGGTCCTTCCAGGAATAATTCCAGTAAGACCAGTACAAAGTAATACATACCATAGCCAATATATGTCCAGTTAGGTCCATGCCATACACCATTTCCCATCCATACACAGAAGAAAGCAATGGAAGGTCCTAAGAACTTGGCTGCTGTTTTACCCCAGTGTTTTCTTGCATATTTAGTTAACTTTCGAATTGGTTTACTTAAAGATACAGGATAAAAAACATAATCTTTTAAGAAGGTACCAAGAGTAATATGCCATCTTCTCCAGAAGTCTGACGCATTCTTTGCAAAGAAAGGCTGTCTGAAGTTTTCAGGCAATACAAAGCCAAACATTCTTGCGGCACCTATGGCAATATCAATCGTACCGGAAAAATCCATATATAACTGTATGGTACACAGAACAGCCGCCAGTACACATAAAAAGCCATTGTCAGTATAAGAATTGAATAATGTATTCACCACAGGATTGATTCTGTCTGCCAGTATCATCTTCTTATATAAGCCAAAGATAATACGAATAAAACCTATACGCAGATTATCATATGTCACCCCATGACACTGTTCCAGTTCTTCTTTTAATTCAGAATATCTTGTAATAGGACCTTCTACTACTGTAGGGAAGAAACTTAAATAGTTACATAACGATATAAGTGAAGCAGGTGTTTCCAGCTTTCCATTGTACAGATCTGCTACATAAGATACAGCCTGTAAGGAATAATACGATACACCAACAGGCATGGCAAGCTGTTTTGCAGTAAACTCTATTGGTAATAAAGAACCTATAAAGTTATAGTATTTTAAATATCCAAGAATCCCCAGAACAGAAAGAATACTGAAAGTCAGTACTGCTTTTTTGTGTTTTGTATGTCCCAGCAGTTTACCTGTCAACCAGGAGATTATTACAATTGCCAACTGCCATATCACTAACTTCTTACTCCAGAACAGTAAGAATACATAATTAAATACCAGTAATACCCATTTTCTGATTTTCGGCTTACTGATTCCATAAACACATACAAATACAGGCAGGAATATCAGAAAGAATAAGGGGTCGTTATAGGATAATGTATGAGAAGTCATACTAAGCCATCCATCCTTTCCATACATATATCCAGAATAGATATATGTACTGTTTTTTTGTTTACACGTTGATAATAGTCTACCATGAAACTCACCATCTTTATGTATTCTTAAGAAAAAAGTAATCAGAGTTAACTCTGATTACTTCAAATTAGAATCTTGGATCTTTTCTGTTTGGCACAATATCCGCTGTTTCCATATACCATGTTAACATTCTGTTCTTCATCTTCTGCACCTCTTCAGCATAGGATGGATCTTCGATGATATTGTGTAATTCCTTTGGATCCTTTTCCAGATCATACAGTTCATCTTCTTCATACAGTCTCATGACATATTTAAGATTCCCCATACGAATCATGGTTGCCTTAGTATGTTCAGGTCCTTCAGAACATTGGGTACTTAATCTAGGCCAGTATTCACTGTCCTGGTTATGACCTCTTTCCATAGCCCAGTACTCTCCATGAATTCTGCCACCTTCACAGAACACTGCATCTTTATGTTCTTTTTCTTCTTCAAGTACTGGTAATAAAGATTTACCAAAATGCACATATTCTGTTTTCACACCTGTCATTTCTTCTACTGTAGCAGTAATATCTGTTAACTCTACAAGAGCTTTAGAGATACGAGGAGTGACTTTAAACTGTGTGGCAGGTTTGACAATTAACGGTACATTACTTACAGGATCATCAAAGCAGTTCTGTACTTTTTCTGCAATATCGTAATCTCCTGTGTAATCCCCATGATCAGAGAATACAAAGATACTTGTATCATCATACATACCACAGTTCTTTAACTTATCACACAACATACCAAACTGTGCATCAAATCTGGATACCATGGCAAGATAGACAGCTCTCATTTCAATGAAGTTCTCTTCTCCCCAGTCTTTCAGATTCTGTTTTTCTGCAATTCCCTTTAACATACTAGGTTTATTTAATGTTAAAGCACTAGGTCTTCTATGTTCACACTTACTTCTGTCAATAGCAGAATACCATGGATCTTCACATCCATAAGGTGGATGCGGGAAAGATAATGTGACATACAGGAAGAAAGGTTTGGAATCTGGTTCTTTGGATTTTTCTTCAATGTAGTTCAAAGCCGATTCCACACAACCCCAGTCAGAACCTCCCAGTCTGCGATCTCCCATTCCATGAGCTTCTTCATAAGAAATCTTTCCTCTGAAATGTGCATAATAGCCAGGTTCAGTATGTACAGGTACATCCGGGCGATCTTCTTTTGCATGAGGTACTGCATGATTCTTAGAAAGATAATCCTTTGTGTCTTCCTGAACTATTCCGTTATAGTAACAATCACAGAATTCCGCTTTGGAACGATCTGCAGGAATAACGTCATTTCTTCCACACCAGATAACTTCATACCCCTGTTGTTTCATTGTACGCAGGAAATTAGGTTCTCCTTCATTCTGCATATAGTGAATGGTTCTGTGTCCTGTAGTATGTGGATATAAACCTGTTAAGAAAGAACATCTTGAAGGAACACATACAGGATTCTGACAATAGGCATTTTCAAAAGAAACACCTTCCTTTACAATCGCATCCAGATTCGGTGTCTGACTGGCTTCACATCCAAGATGATGCAAGGAATCACTTCTCATCTGATCTGCCACAAAATAGACAATATTAGGTTTTTTCATACGTAAATACTCCTTTCATTTTTACAGTTTCTACCATGAGTATACACTCATTGAAATTTATTTCAATATGCTATGAACCTTTTCTCATTCTTTTGATAAGTATGCTACAATAGTACAGTAATCCAAAAGGAGACAACCATGAACATTATTGACTTAATTCAGGAACAGTCCTCTTCCTACACAAAAAATGAACAGGAAATTGCGTATTATATCTTAAATCATCCTTTAGACGCAGGAAGATTCACTATTGAAAAATTAGCAGAAGAAACCAATACCAGTAAAGCAGCTTTAATACGTTTTGCAAAAAAACTGGGTTTTTCAGGATACTCTGAATTCAAATATGCTTTAAACAGATTCCTTGTCAGCAATAATGCAGAAGTCTCCACAAACTATCATGAAGATTCCCCGTTAGCTATTACCAATATCTATATTCATACTCTGCATGAATTTCAAAACAGCATTACTGAAGAACAGGTATATTCTCTTGCGAAAAGAATCAAAGATTCCAGCAAAATACGCATTTTAGGCTTTTCACGCTCTTCTTTTTCCGCACAACAGATGGAAGCACGCTTATTACGTATAGGGATAGATTCCAAGTCATTAAATGATTCTGTCGAAATCACAGATACTGTGAATATATTGCAGGAAAATGACCTTGTCATAGCTTTCTCAGTGTCTGACAATACTAAGTTTTATGAAAACTGTATACGGGATATTCACCAGCAAGGTGCTCAGTTTGCTTTCATTACAACGAATCCAGCTTTATCTTTTAAAGATGAAGCAGACTATTACTTTGCCTTACCACATGTTACACATGATAATTCCTTTTCTTTCTTAGATAATCAGGCATTATTCTTTGTCTTTATAGAAGTATTATTAAACGCGCTTGCCAAGGTAATGTAATACGCATCTGAATCCCTGCAATAACTTCATGGCAATTCGACGATACAGTATCTTTCCAAAATAATACATTCGATATCCATTTTAAATAAACCCTGCAAAGCATATCTGCTCTGCAGGGTTCTTTCATCTTTAAGTGCTAATCAATTATTTGCCTTGAAGCTCCTTTTGAATCTTCTGGATTTCTTCTTCACTCAGCTCAGTACTTTTCTGAATAATATCCAAAGATAATCCAAGTCCCAACATTCTCTTACAGGTCTCTATTGCCTGTTCCTGTTTCCCGATTCCCTTTCCTTCTTCCAAACCTTCCTGTTTACCTT
>CAKVIS010000044.1 GCA_934754415.1 uncultured Bulleidia sp. | reverse complement strand
TCATAATAGTCATCTCCTTGAGTTCACTATTATGGTAATGTGCTACATCACATTTACTGTACATATACGTGTACAGTAAACACAATTATTCACCGTTTTGCTAATATAGCCAAAATAATAGACATAACCAGATTTAATGCATTCCTTACAACTACTTCACATATACTGCAAATGCCTTTAAAAAATAGATTTATAACGGTGTACATGTTCAAAATCAATTTACTAATCTCTGATATATTTTTGATCTGTATCCGGTATATCTGTATCCGAAATATATCTTTCCACCTTCATATGCAGGTCATATTTTTCTCTCAAACCACTAATCACCTGCATCATAGAGGATGCATGATGTCTGTCAATACTTTCCTGATCCTTCCAGCTATCTATTAATAATACAGTCTCCTCATCTTCTGCAGGATAATAATACGCATATCCAATATTACCTTCTTCTTTTCGTATAGCTTCTACAGTACCGCTTTCCATCATTTCTTTTGCAAACTGTCTTGCCGCTCCGTTTTTTCCAGAATAATAAATATGTACAATAATACTCATTTTATTCTCTCCTTTGCACCTGTTTATATTGTGATGATATTATAGATTTTGACCATACTCTATGAGTACTTTCTTGCACTGCGTGCAATGATATGCCTCACAATGAGGGTTACTGAAATTATCTGTACTCAATGAAATATCCTCTTTATCTTTTAAAAGAAATATTCCTTTCATTTTCAAAGTAAACATAAACGGTCTTGCACTTTGAATAAATCCTTTTTTCATTTCCTGATTACAATATGGGCACTGCATATCATTCCTCCCAGAATAAATCATCTAATGTTTTGTTTAATACCTTGCATACTTCAATACATAAACGAATTGTAGGATTATAGTCCCCTTTCTCTATTGCATTGATTGTCTGACGTGATACCCCCACCATGTCCGCCAGTTCCTGCTGCGATAACCCTAAAGCAGTTCTGGCCTCTTTCATCTTTAAGTTCTTCATATTAATGATTTTCTTTCTTATCTAAAATCATCTTGACGATAAGATTCATAAGAATGATTGAGAAAAACAGTCCTGTTAACACAAAGATACCGCCATCCCAGATGACAATACCATCTGCAATAACTGGATTCATCAGTATTCCCACTACCTGCAAAACTATCACAAATACCATCAGTAACCCAAACGGTAATCTCTTTTGCTGTAACTCCCAATAAGCATCTTTCCAGATCCAGAAAAGAATCACCACAAGACAGCCAATCATAACACAAGCCATCATTATAAGATGGAAATCCACAGGTATGTCCTCCACAAATTCCTTTCCAAGTAAAATAGCCGTTTCCAGGAAAATCAATGTCAGAAATCCATACTTAAACCCTTTCCCTCTGATAATTTCCTGTCGCTCGTCATATCCTCCAAAATCATCTTTGCCCTTGTATAAGATAATTCTGACTAATGGGACCAAAATCAGTACACACGAAGTAAATAAGAATGTTTTATTCATACAAACCTCCTTAGCAATGTAAAATATATTTTACATTCTTTGTACTTTCAGTATAGCAACACATCAAAAGTTGTCAAGTATATTTGACATTCATTCAATTCACTCTTTGCATCTATAGAAGTGAAATGTAACTTTCCACTTCACTCTTTATATGCTTTTTATGTACAGCACTATGCTTCATCTGTGATTAAAGTTATAATGATAATGTAATACCAATGCAGATACACTATCTGCCGACATACTTTTTACGCATAAATATAATACAATCGGAGGACTAAGTATGAAGTACACTGTAACATCATCAGAAGCATCAAAACTGCTCAGAAAAATCAACGAAGAAAAGAATATCGCTTTAGATAATGAACATCAGAGTTGTATTTTTAATGCATCTATTCAGGAGGACATTGAATCTGTACGTCCTGAATACTCTTACGAAGAAACACAGCAGTTTATTGAAAACTGTGACAGAAAAATCAGAATTTTAAAACATGCTATCAATTGTTTTAACACCACTCAGACAGTAGGAGATACAGGTATGACTATCGACCAGGTGCTGGTATATATCCCTCAACTGACAGAAAGAAAAAACAGACTTTTTGATATGCAGAGTCGTTTACCAAAACAAAGATCTTCTGTTCTTGGCATGGGGAATAACACAGTTATTGACTATCTCTATACAAACTACTCTGTAGATCAGGCAAAAGAGGATTATGCAAAAGTCTCTGATGAACTCAGAACAATTCAGACAGCATTAGATCTGGTCAACACAACAATCAAAATGGAATTTGAATTACCAGAGTAATTCTTTTTCCGTCCGGTTCTCTTAAAAAATACAGATACTATTGTTTCATAATGTTTAAGGTCAACTAAAGCAATCATGTTATTTTATCAGTTATTGTTTATTTCAAATTGTATAAGGTACATTCTTACAGATAAGCCTATTGGCATGGACATAAAGAGAACGGGTAAAAACTGAGAAGATTCTTTGGACCTTCTTATCATAGCCAAGTACGGTTAAAGGCTATGACATGTATCCAAAAGAATCCTGCAATTCATTTTGCAGGATTCTTTTTATTGCCGTATTTTTGTCGGAGCAGCCTCAGAAATATATATCATACTGTCATATAACGTTGCAGGAGGCTGAAACATTCTGTAACTCGGTGGTAACAAACGTTGTATAAATACCAAAAGAAAATGCATGATGTGATGTTATGGAAATATATGCCCCTATTCCTTTGAGAATCTTTCACTTTCAAGCCAAGAATATCTTTGATATTACTCCCGTTTTTTAAGATGCAGCATAGCCTTCCTTTCTGAAAAATCACATCAAATCTTCGATTCATTTATTCTGAAAGAAGGCTCCAAAACACAGAAAGGCAGATCCCAGAGCAAGCCACACAACAAACATACTATTCACATGATGTGTATTTAACCAGCTCATCACCGCTGAAAAGTAAAACAACACACCAGCAATGTAATACAATTTTGATTCTGTCTTTTTCATATCTCGCCTCTTATAATATCATTAAAAAATTCCTGGAAGAATACTGTATAAAAGCAGTCCACCAGCAAAAGATATCATATTTGCCACAAAAGAATACAATATATAAAATCCATTATTCTTTTTTACTGAAATCTTCTTCAGCACAGCACAGTAGAATACTGCCTCTATACCAAATACAACTGCTTCTAAAAACACATAGAATACTTTAAATGCCATAGGACCTGCATTGTATTGAATCATGTTTAATGCAACATTCAAAAGTATCTGCGTCAGTATATTTACTAATGCAAGAACCAGTAATTGTTTCTGAGTTCTGAACCCAAAACATATCGCCACAACCATTTCCATAAGAATTGTCAGGATAATACGTATTGAGAGTGTCAGCATTTCCTGTCTGTAATTGTAAGATCGATATGCTTCAATCCTTTCATCAGTACTGAGAGTATCATTATAATTTACAGAATTCATCTGTATTCCCTGCATATCCACTGTATAGTACGTATCAAATGCATATCGTTCATAAATGCCACTGCTTACAAATGTATTGGTTTCAGGATAATACAGAAGAATTTTAAAACTGGAAGGAGGGTAATACGTCCAGGCTATTTCTTTTGTTTCACTTACTGTCCAGCCTTCCTGCAAGAAATAATATCCATCAGGATCTTCATAATTCACAAAAGCTTCCCATATATCTCGTGGAAAGTAATAACTGTCAGGATATTTTTCGTTTACACGTGCATCATCTTCCCATCCAGACCACACACTTGCAGGACCTGTAGATTCTTCTTTGGACAATAATGTCCCGTAACATACTTCATCAGACATATTTTCAAACTGTATATGTACAGATGCCTTAGGTCCCATATCTGCTTTTACATGCACAGGCAGGAAGATACCTGCACAAAGAAGCGTTATCATCCAATATATACATTTCTTCTTTTTCATACCCAGCCTCTTCATAAAAATAGTAGTAACATATTTTGAATTACCACTTTTCCACAAGCTGTAATCCTGTATGAATTGCTTTTTTAACTTCTTCTTCCACTTTTTCTGCTGAAATATAATCCATATTCTGTGTTGCAATCACATCCATAGGACCTATTCCCCATAGCCAGCTCAATGCCTTCAGATGAGGGGTAGCCTGTTCCAACGGATCACCTGTAGAAATATCCATTCCACGTGTAGTAATGTACAATAGCTTTTCAGCCTTACAATTTCCGTAACATGTCTTATCATCACTTTTAAACGTCACATCAAATATAGAACACAGTTCCAGAAAATTCTTTAATGCCGCAGGATAGGACATATCCCAGAATGGTGCAGCAATCACAATACGATCAGCATCTCTTATAGCTTTTGCCCATGACAATACCTGTGGATCATATTGTCCGCTCATTCTTTGACGAATCAAGTCTTCTTTCACTATTTCCAGTGGAAGTTCATTCAGATCAAACTTCTGAATAGCATATTTTTCAGATAGTTTCTGAATTAAAGGTTCAGCAATCCTGCGAGTTCTGGATTCTTTTCCACGCATACAAGCGTCTACATACACTAATGATTTCATATCGTTTTTCTCATTCTTTCTATTATGCTTTTTTCTTTCTGTTCACTAAACTTAGTGTAGCATATCCTTCCTCAACTGCCTATGTATAACAACAAAATAAAATGACTCCTGCAGATTTCTAAACATATTGCATCTTTATCATTTCTTTTTCTCACGTCAGCAATTTCCATGCTAATTTGTAAAAGTCAAAATACCGTATTTTTCCGTCATATTAGCAGTAGATTTTCCTTCTTATCACAGTTAAAGTATGAATAATAAAGCTGAATACTTCTGACGAACCTGTCAATACCTTTGAAAGATATATCAAAGTCAGAATACTGCTATTACGAAATACTTTTTCAACGCATATATCAGCTAACATACAGGAGGAAAACTATGACAGAAGAAAAGAAAGCATGGTGGAAAGAAGCAGTTATTTATCAGATTTACCCTCGCAGCTTTGCTGACAGTAATGGGGATGGCATTGGAGATCTCAATGGCATTACTGATCATCTTGCATATCTGGAGACGTTGGGAATTGATGTAATATGGCTTTCTCCGGTTTACAAATCACCAAATGATGACAATGGCTATGACATTTCAGATTACCGCAACATTATGGATGACTTTGGCACAATGAAAGATTTTGATCATCTTCTTGCAGAGGCGCATCGCCATCACATAAAAATTGTCATGGACCTTGTTGTCAATCACACATCAGACGAACATGCATGGTTCATCGAAAGTAAAAGTTCCAAAGACAATCCGTACCGTGACTATTACATCTGGAAAGATGCAAAAAATGGAAAAGAACCGAATAACTGGGGATCATGGTTTGGTGGTTCAGCATGGGAATTTGATGAACACACCGGCATGTACTATCTGCACTGTTTTTCCAAAAAACAGCCGGATTTGAACTGGGAAAACCCAAAAGTCCGTGATGAAGTCTTTGATATGATGAACTGGTGGTGCAAAAAAGGTATTGATGGGTTCCGTATGGATGTTATCAGTATGATTTCCAAAGATCAGTCCTTTCCTGATGGAACAGTGACCGATGGATTATATGGCGATCTTTCTCCTTATGTATGCAACGGTCCTCGTGTTCACGAATATCTTCAGGAAATGAACAGACGTGTGCTTTCAAACTATGATTTACTCACAGTTGGTGAAGCAGCAGGAGTCACCATTGACGAAGCAAAGAAATATGCCAACAACGAGGGAACAGAACTTGGAATGATCTTCCAGTTTGAACATGTCAGCCTGGTGAATGGACCGATTGGCAAATGGACAGATCAGAAACCTCAGTTAAAAGATTTCCGCCGTATTATGAACAAATGGCAGTACGAGTTGGAAGGAAAAGCATGGAACAGTCTTTACCTTGATAATCACGATCAGCCACGTGCTGTTTCACGCTTTGGAAACGACTCTCCAGAGTATCGTGTTGTTTCTGCAAAAATGCTTGCAACATGTCTTCACATGCTCAAAGGCACACCATATATTTATCAAGGTGAAGAACTCGGTATGACAAATGTCTACTTTGATAAGCTCGAAGACTATCGTGATATAGAAAGTCTGAATGCCTATCATCAGTATGTGGACAGTGGAATTGTAAAAGCAGAAGATATGATGCGTTATCTCAAAGAAATCAGCCGTGATAATGCACGCACTCCAATGCAATGGGATGATTCAGAAAATGCTGGTTTTACCAATGGTACACCATGGATCAAGGTTAACCCAAACTATACGGAAATCAATGCAAAAGCAGCCATAAATGAACCTGACTCTGTTTTCCATTATTATCAGGAACTGATTCATCTACGTCACACCCTTCCAATTATTGTCTATGGTAAGTTCCAGGGACTTCTGGAGGACAGCGAAACCATTTATGCTTACAATCGTCTTCTTGACGGACAGGTACTGACCGTTGCCTGTAATTTTACCAGTCATGAACAAGACTGCACACTTTGTGATGATACATCAGCAAAAGAATTAATTTCCAACTATAAAACACATATAGCCGGAAAGCTGCAACCATATGAAGCACGTGTCATTCTCCATCAATGAAATCTGAAACACATGAACAGTTTCCTGCTTCACTAAAAGAAGTAAGACAACATGGAAGCTTCAGTTTTCCATGCGCATTTTACCAGGCGGAACATGACAACAATCCTCCCGGATTTCCTTATATAGTTAAACACCACTGGCATGAACAAATCGAAATTATCTATCTGGAACAGGATTCTTATCAGGTAGATATCAACATGACAGTAACGCATGTCAAAAGCCCATGCTTCTGTTTTATTAACAGCGGAGAATTACATGCACTTAGCTCCGACTCTGAGAAGTATCTGGAGCAGGCAGTTGTGTTCTCTGCGGATATGCTGGCATTTTCAGTTCCAGATCCTGTACAGGAAGAGTTTCTGCTGCCATTATCAGAACAGAAACTGTCTTTTACATCGTTTCTTGGTTATGAGCACCCTGCTTTCAATGAAGTACAGCAAGAATTTCTCAAAATTCGCTCAACTTTCCGCAAGGAAAACCGTATCTGTATGGATCAGTTAACAATTGAAAATCCTGTTTCACAGTTACGAATCAAGGCAGCACTTCTAAATATTCTGGCAATTCTTTCTGAACATGGTTTGCTTACTTCCAACGAACCAGCACACAATCCTCGTGTTGAACTGCTTAAAGATGTAATCAGCCACATACGACAAAACTACCAGCATCCACTTTCTCTTGGAGAACTGGCTGCACTTGCAGGAATGAACGAACAATACTTCTGTCGTTTTTTCAAAAAAGCACTCGGTAAGACTCCTGTCGCCTATATCAATGACTTTAGGATACATCATGCTGTAACATTGCTGAAAACAACTGATCTTTCAGTTACAGAAGTATGTCTGGAATGTGGTTTTAATAATCTTGGACATTTCATGAAGGAATTCAAAAAGGCCACCCATTTTACACCATTGCAGTTTCGCAAACATAGTGCATCCAACTCTTTTTCTGACTAACTTAAAAAGCAATCTTTCTCTGTTTCAAAACAAGAGAAAGATTGCTTTTTTTCATTTGATATCTTTCATAGTTTCAGAATTTTCCATTACCCATGCAAATGCTCTTGCAGTCCTTAAGTCTGATTCTTTGAAATGTCCACCTCGATTCCATTCCAGAGTACATTGGATACCTTCCTGCTTCAGCCACAAATATAGCTGACGTATGCAATCTGATACACATGCCATGACAGTATTTCTGGTTTTTTCCTCTTTATCACCTAAACTCAGGTAGATACACTTACTTTGCATCTTTTGCTGTTGCATATACTTTATAAATCCAGGAAACCAGACAGAAGGTGATGCTGCCGCAATTCCTGCAAAACAATCTGTCTGTCCTGCAGACCATAAAGCAAATAATCCTGCCAGAGAATACCCGCCAATACAGTATCTTTTATCTGTATCACCACATAAGTGCAATACCTCTTTAAGTGTATCCTTAGCACCATTACCAAATCCTTCTTTTCCAAATACCGGCTCAGCATTCCATGGGGATAAATCTTCATTCCAGTTATTCACTTTCACTGCCAGCAGCTGAAAGTTCCTGTCTGTCAGTCTTTGGATTTCTTTAACTTCCTGTTCTATTCCGGCAATATCGTGCTCATTCACCATCTGGATCAGAACAATCTTTGCCTGAGGATCTCCATATGCATTTATTTCCATTTTATCAACTTCCATTCCTGTTTTAATATCACAATGCGATACTTTCTTTAACCAGATTTTTTCCTATGCAATAAAATACAGCACATTTTTATATTTTCGGCTGATATCTCATATCAGACACATTATAAACAGTGATAAAAGCTTTCGAATCGAGTGTGTTGATAAAGTTCATCAGTTTCTGGTATTCAGTTTTATCTACAATAGTGATGATTTCATTATGTTTCTGCATGTTGTATGCACCATAAGCTTCATAAATAGTCGCACCACTATGTAATTCATGAATAATATATTCCCTGAGTTCTTCTTCTTTCTGAGTAATAATACAGACTCTCCGTTTGATATTATGTCCAAAAATAAACTGGTCCAGAACAATGCCGTTGAAATATGTACCGAGAATGCTTAACACTACAGTTTTCTTATCGTAAACAAGTGCTGCAGACAGAGCCACACACATTCCGGACAAAGACATGGCTTTTCCCAGCTCCATATGCAGATATTTATTCATAATCTTCGCCACTATGTCCAAACCACCGGAGGAAGCATTTCTGTTAAAAAGTATGCTGAGTCCAACACTGACTACCAGTATATAACAAAGAACATCCAGTTCCTGACTGTTTGTCATAGAGACAAAGTCCGGGAAAATTTTTTCAAACACTCCAAGAAACACCGGAAGCAGGATACTGGTATAAACAGTTTTCACGCCAAATTCTTTCCCGCAGGTAAAAAATCCAATAATCAGCAGTATTACGTTCAAAATCATGGTGATTACTGACAGAGGTAAAGATATAAAGTTGGAAAGAACAATACCCAGACCTGAAATACTGCTGACAGAAGTATGACTTGGCACCAGAAAAAAATAAACTGCAGCAGCAATAATAGCTACTGCCGCTGTCAGTATCAGACCTTCCATCATAATTTTTGTATACTTCAGTTGCTTTTTCATAAAAATACATCTCCTGTAATATTTATCCTGCATCAGCTTCTCCAATATCATACAGTTCCATTCATCATTAGTACAACGAAATTTGATGCATTCTTTTCTTGATTGATAATAGAATTTCCTGTGTATCACAGCCTGTATACTCTCTTACCAATGTAAATAGAGCTGCATATCTGTTGATATACTTGCTCGCTACGCCATTGTAGCTTTTATACCATTTCTCTATTAGTCTGTGGAATGCATTCACATTGTTTAAATGATCGATGGATGTATATGTTGTATGATCCTTCATAACTCTTATTTCACAGTGTTTTGTTGAAAGCAAGTTATTATACGCAGTTTTTCCGTCTATCCATGTCATACTGCTTTCAGCAATGTTGTCTGACAGTTTCATTAGATTTCCACTCGTAGGTGCTGCTGCGTCCGCTGTTTTTAAAACAGCAGTGCCATTTTTCTGCACTGCTGTAGGTAAACAAATCTGTTCACTTGATAGTCCTCTTTTAGAAGCTGCACCACCACGTTGTCTTGGTTTCAAATTATCTATTTTTTCGCCTTTGTGTGAATTTAAAACATACTTTTCATCCAGTTCTATTTCTCCAGAGACGACTGTATCTACGGTAAGCTGCTCCCACTTTGATTCATCCTGATGGGAATAATGTGTTAGCTGACCATTGTCATAAGTGAAGCGTTTATGACAGCAGCTACATTTCAGCTTAGTTTTTCCACTGTTGGCATTTCCACCTTTGGTAAATCCAGGATTAACTGCACCACACTTTGGACAAATCTTGATACAGTAGTTTCTTGATTCTTTCTTTGCATTTGTCAAATCGATTAACTGTCTATCGATTTTATCCTTTGCATATTAATCTAGATTATTGTAAAAGCTAATGATTTCAGTATCTTTCATAATGTCATCTCCTTGAATGTGATGACATTATAGTGCTGCTGGCCTATTGTTACTGTCCGTGTATTCGTATAGTATTGAAATTCAGTTCACCGTTTTGCTAATATAGCCAATTCTTTTAACAATGTATTTTTTAATAACAAATACGCAACAAATGAAGTGAAAATATCTGATGCTGCCTGAGCATAAATAACACCTGTATATCCAAGCAATGCATGTAAGATAAAGATTAGAATTGCATAGAATATGCCTTGTCTTCCTGCACTTAGAATCAATGCCTGTGTTGGTTTTCCACAGGATTGGAATATACAAGTCGTTACCATCACAAATCCAATAAATGGCATGCCTAGCAATACTGCACGTAACATTGGTGCACCTGTTTCAATCATTACCGCATCATTCATAAAAATAGAAATCATAAATGACGCAAAGATAGATAACACAATAGATAAAGCTACAGAAATTCCAATAATCAATTGATATGCATATTTCATACATTCTTTCATTCTCTTCTGTAATTTTGCACCATACAAATATCCATACAATGGTTGCCCACCAAAAGCAAAACCAACCATAATCATCACAACGATCATTGTAATCTTAGATACGATACCAAATGATGCAATCTTATCATTTCCATATGGCAGTAAAAAGTTATTCAACAACATAACGCCAATACTTTGCATCACATTTGTTATGGAACTAGGAATTCCAATCGAAAGGATCTGTTTAATTTCATTTGCATGAATATAAAAACCACTGAGTTTCATACTTAACCATTGACTTTTTTTGCAAATGAAATAGATATAAAAAATATCTGCACAGATATTACCAATGACTGTTGCGATTGCTGCACCGCCAGCACCCATATGTAAGCCAAAAATAAATACTGGATCTAGAATCATATTCACGATGGAACCTGTCACAGAGCCAATCATAGCAGCCGTTGCATGTCCTTCTGTACGTAGTAGATTTGTTGGTGCTAAAGATAAGATCACAAATGGAGAACCTAAAGCAATCCAGAAATAATAGCTGCTAGCATGTGCAAATGTCTCGGTACTTGCTCCAAGCAGTGTTAAGATTGGCGTCTTAAATACAAGCAGCAATATCGCAATCAATATTCCAAAGATAAAACAGCCATCAAGACAAAAAACGGAAAATCGTTTTCCATCTTCATTTCTTTTCATTCCAAATAATCTAGAAATGACACTTGCACCACCAAGTCCAAAAATATCCCCCATCGCAATTAACAATGTAAAGATTGGACCACACAGCGTAACACCCGCAACTAAATTTGTATCTCCTGTTTTTGCCACAAAAAACATATCTACCATGTTGTAAACAAGTGTTAGAACACCAGAGAAAACAACAGGTAATGCTAATTTCATATATGTTTTTTGAATTGGCATTTTTTCAAACAATTCATTTTCCATAGTTCACCTCTTTCGAGATTTTAGCATTTGATTTATAATTTTAATGTGCCATATGTCACATTCTATGAAAAAAATTGATAACATTTTAAAAATCAGAAAATATCTTGAACAATACAAATTAAATGCATTATTAAAAAACTATCCATTAGATTTGTATCATTTTCAAGCACACGAAATATTAAATGAAAAACTGAATCCCAGGAATTTTCTATTATTTTTAGTATCAGGTTCTACTTCTATTTCAACAATACGTATCGATGGTTCTGTTTCTCAAATTTCTAAAACAGATCCGCTTGTATGTTTTGGAGATATTGAATTTACACAAAACTCAACAAAGCAGTATCTCATCGAAACACTTACCCCTTGTTATATGCTAAGTATTGATTTATCCACTACGCGTGATCAAATCAAAAAAGATCCAGATCTTCTTTTTTTTCTTCTACAAAGCGTTTCAGAAAAGACAACATTAATTGCCAAGTCAAGATTTGAAACAACAGACATTCGTTCTAAATTGCTATATTATTTAGAGTACGAAACAAAAGACAGGATGATCTGTGGTGTTGAACAATGTGCAAATCATATCAATGCCTCCAGAAGACAGTTGCAGAGAATTCTCAAAGAACTTGTTGATGAAGGCATCATAGTAAAAGTCAAAAAAGGTATTTATGTCAAACAGTAATGCATTTAAAATTCTATAATTGACCACCTGATTCAAAAAGTCATTTATTGTACGTATATATGTACGATAAATGACTATTCCAGATAGAGGCTTTATATGCGAGGTAAAGTTCTATGTCTAAATATTAAAAACCATCTTTAATTGATTTCACAAGGAAATATGCCAATAACGAACCGTCATGTGAAGAGTTCTTCTTCAAAGCTAAATATCGCAAGAAGACATATCTAGGTATGTGCTGAATGTGGACATCCATCTTGTCTTTTTGCCGGAACAATCTTTCAAGATTGTAAATTAGATCTGTATAAGTGACTTCTTGAAATATTCATTTTCTTTACTGCTAATAAAGGCGTCAGTGCTATGGAGATGCGTTCGCAATTAGATGTGAATTACAAGACGGCATTATTACTCTGCAGAAAATGCAGAGTAATAATGGCTGAATGTAACTCAACTACAATCTTGAATACAATGTTTTATGAGGCTGATGTTGCGTATATTGGTTCTAAGTCAAAAGAACCTGGTCATCAAGGTTGTGGTACGCAACAGCAGCCTTTCTTTATAGCTTTATCCACACTCCAAGTCAATAAATATCCGCAAAGCATAAAGCTTAAAGTAATATCAAAAGATGACAGTTTTACTACTAAAGATTTCTTATCTAAAGTATTGGTTCTGTCTAAAGACAAGGTTTTGAATACTGGTGGTAAAAGCACATTCAATATAATGAAAGACAGAATACATGTAATCAATGAAAGACTAGACTATTCTGAATGTAACCACCGCCTGTATTGGCTAAATATCATTGTTAGGAATATCAAGAATACCATTGCAGGCATCTATCATGGAGTAAGAAAGATGAATCTGCCTTTGTTTTTTGCAGAGCAGGAATACCGGTTTAATCATAGAAATATAGGAAACGAAGTCATGCTCAAAGTACAAGAATATATATCTTTATCTCACACTATAACCAAAAAGCAAATATCTTTTGCTTTAGATACAGCGTTTCCTATGTTTTCTAATGAGTGAATCAGATGGTCAGTTATATTTAAGGCTCAATCCCAATTCCTGTTGATATAACAAACTGTAGCTAAAATTTAGTACGAATATAAAAAAGGATCTCGTAT
>CAKVIS010000043.1 GCA_934754415.1 uncultured Bulleidia sp. | reverse complement strand
TGCCACAGGAGTATAGAATCTATGATAAAATAATGGTACATAGAAAGGAAGTGGTTGGCATGCTTGAAACAGAATTCAATCAGAAGAAGTGGGAGAAAAGATTCACAGAGGATGGATATGAAGCAGGACTGGAACAAGGTATTGAGCAAGGTCAGAAACAGAAAGCAGAACAGACATGCCGTAAGATGCTGGAAGATGGTATGCCACTGGAATTGATTCAGAAGTATACAAATCTTACAGAAGAAGAGATACTTTCTTTAATAGAAAAATAAATGTAAAAAACAGGAGCTGTATCCATTTATATAAGATGGTACAGTTCCTGTTTTGTTTGTACTCATTTTAGTAATAAAGGCATGAATATTTTAGCCAGAGTCAGGAAAATGAAGAATCCAAGTACATCTGTAGCAGTAGTTAAAAAGATACTGGAAGAAACAGCAGGATCCTGGTGAAATTTCTTTAAGAGTACAGGAATAATAAATCCAAAGACACCGGCGATAATCATATTTCCAATCATAGCCAGTACAATAATAATTCCCAGGTACATGTTGTGATAGATAACGGATACTATTACACCTGTCACAAGTCCATTAACAGCACCATCCACTAATCCTAAAAGAATCTCTTTGAAAAATGGTTTGATACACTTTTTGAAAGTAAGATCACTGTCTGCCAGTTGTCTTACCATGATGGAGGTTGTCTGGGTACCTGCATTACCACCCATACCTGTAACAATGGTCATAACAGAGGACAACGCAACAACCTGTGCAATGGTACTTTCAAAAGATTTGACAGTCAGTGACGCAAGAAAGGCAGTCGCAAGATTTACTAAAAGCCATGGTAATCTCATCTTGATAGACTGAGATAATGTGGTATACATGTTTTCTTCAGAATTCACACCTGCCATGGATAACATATCTTCATCGTCTTCTTCAATAATGACATCGATAACATCATCCAGTGTGATAATACCCAGAATCTGATTCTTAGCAGAAACTACCGGAATTGCTTTCAGGTCATATTTGGCTACCAGCTTAGCAACAAGTTCCTGGTCTTCTTCAGGACTTACTTTATACACCTTAGTGTTCATGATGTCTTCAAGAGTCAGATGATGATCTTTTGAAAGAAGATCTCTCAAGTCACATTTACCAACCAGTTCTCTGTTTTCATTGATGACAAATAATATTTCGATTACTTCTGTTTTAGGACCAATCTGACGTATTTTCTGCAATGCCTGTTCAATGGTCATTGTTTCTTTTAAGGCAATATAGGCAGTGGTCATGATACCACCTGCACTGTCTTCAGGATATTGCAGTAACGTTGCAATCTGATGTTTATCATCAGCCTTCATGGCAGTCAGTAATTCTTTTCTTCTGCCTATGGAAAGATCACCGAGAATATCGACAATGTCATCTTTTTCCATATATGTAAATGCTTTTAACAGATGCGTATTATCCAGATGTTTACAAAAGGTGAATCTTTGATCTTCTTCTGCATTTTCTATAATCTTTGCGATATTTTCTTCATTGAGCAAAGAGAAGAAGCCAAAGATTTCCTCCTCATCCACATCACGCAATACCTCACAGATATCCATAGGGCTTTGAGAAGAAATATATGTATTTAACTGTTCTGTATCTTTGGCATGTATATATTCCAGTAATAGTTCTTTCATGTTTTCACTCTTTCCTGAGTTCAATCTTTCTTGGTTTTCCTTTAATCTTCAATTGTTTTAAATCCATGGTTTTCTGATGAATCGTCACAATGGAATAGGTGTCCTGTATTTCCAGTGTGCCTATCTTTTCAAAAGGTATTACTGTACATAAAGCACCTATGATATCTTTAGGACGTATTTTATCTTTTCTTCCACATCTGATTAACAGCTGGGTTACCTGTGGTCTTTTTTCTTCTTCTTTTTCTATTGTCTTTGTTAAAGTGCTGATTTTCTTGTCCTGTACTGTATATTCCATGAAATTCTCCAGACAATACTTACCTACTTTTGTATCTGTATCATGAGCATTTAACAGGACAATCGTAGTACCTTCATTGTTGTTGTGGGCGGTACGGCCACTTCTATGAATTAGGGTTTCTGTATCTTCCGGCAATTCATAATGGATGATGTGTGAGACATCCTGTATATCCATACCTCTTGCCATGGCATCTGTTGCCACCAGTACCCTTAATTCACCTTTTTTAAATTGATTTACAACAGAAATTCTTTTTCTTTCATTATAGGCACTGGAAAAAGGAGCACACAGGATATTTCTTTTCTTTAATGTATTGGCAAGCTGAGCTGCCATGGTTTTATGAGATACAAAGATAATACAGGAGGTAATATCTTCTGTTTTTAATAAATGAAATAAAGTATGCAGTTTTTCTTCCGTCTGATAATAATACGTCTCTATGGAGGAATTGATACCAGAATCATCCAGATATACGGTTTCACTTCCCTCAGGTAAAAATGATTTTACTTTAGAGGTGATAGTAGCAGAAAATAAAGCAATCGGACAATGACAATAGGAAAGTAATGTATTGGTTTCTTCCTGCTGACCTGTAGATAATATCTGATCAGCTTCATCCAGAACTACCCGTTTGACATGATCCAGATGTATATATCCCTGTGTATATAAGTCTAAGAGTCTTCCTGGAGTGCCTATGATGACTTGCGGTCTGTGTCTTAAGGCATTTATCTGTTTGTCTATTGGAATACCTCCTATACAGGTGATCACAGGTATAGTGGTATAGGAAGCCAGTTGTTTTGTTTTGGAAGCTGTCTGCAAAGCAAGTTCTCTTGTAGGAGAAATCATCAGTATCTGCGTATTGGCGTCAGTTTCATCAATCTGTTCCAGACAAGGTAAAACAAAAGCAAACGTTTTACCTGCGCCTGTTTTAGCCTGTAGTGCAAAGGAAGTGTTTTCCTTGAATTTTGCATAAGCAATTTCCTGTACAGGTCTCAGAGAATAGTAGCCCATTTCTTTCATGGCTTTTTCAAGATTTTTTTTCAGCATACAAAAAGTATACTCAATTTTTGTTAACAGAAGAAAAAGAATGTGAAAAAGAGTGAAGTATGAAAAAAACATTGTACGATTCCATGATGTGGAGTATGTTACAGTATACTTTAGAATATAAAGAAAGGAAGTAATGTCTATGTTTGAAGATACCATAGCTGCCATAGCCACAGCCAATGCCATGGGTGCAGTTTCTGTTATACGTGTTTCCGGAGATGAAGCCATCAGTATAGTCAGTAAAATCATGCATAAAAATCTGAGTGAAAAGGAAGGGTATACCATTACTTATGGGTATATCTATGAAGAAGATGTGCAGGTGGATGAAGTACTGGCATGTATATTTAAAGCACCGAAGTCTTTTACAGGAGAAGATATTGTAGAAATTAACTGTCATGGCGGTGTGTACATTACAAGAAAAGTACTCAGTATTGTACTTGGTGCCGGCGCAAGACTTGCACGTCCTGGCGAATTTACACAGCGTGCTTTTCTGCATGGCAAGATGGATCTGTCTCAGGCAGAAGGTATCAATGACCTTATTTTTGCAAGAGATAAAGTACAGGCAAGAAGTGCCTTGCATTCTTTAAAAGGATCTGTGGCAAAAGTACTGGAACCTCTGGAAGAGGATCTTACACAGATACTTGCCAATATTGAAGTCAATATAGATTATCCTGAATATGACGATGTAGAGCAGTTAACCAATGAAACAGTCTTACCTAAAGTAAGACAATGGGTAAAAGATATTACCAGACTCATTGAAACTGCAGAGAGTGCCAATCTGATTAAAGAAGGTATCCATACAGTTATTGCAGGAAAACCTAACGTAGGTAAATCTTCCTTGTTAAATGCATTACTGGAAGAAGATAAAGCTATTGTTACAGATATTGCAGGTACTACAAGAGATATTGTGGAAGGAGATGTCAGAGTAGGAGATATTACATTACATCTTCTGGATACAGCAGGTATTCATGAAAGTGATAATCAGGTAGAGAAAATAGGTATTCAGAAATCTATTGATGCTCTGGAAAAAGCACAGCTGGTTATACTGGTACTGGACAGTACCACAGGCATTCAGGAAGAAGACAGAGAATTACTGGAACGTACCAAAGATTTACCTCGTATTATTGTCTATAACAAGATGGATGAAATACAGGTGGACAATGCAGTATGTATCAGTGCCAGAGAAGGAAAAATAGAAGATCTAGTAAAAGCTATAGAAGAGTATTTTGCAAAGAATCTGATGGATGCTCAGATGGATACTTTAAACAATGAAAGACAGATTGGTCTTGCAAGAAGTGCAAAAAGGTATGTGTCTGAAGCACTTGAAGAGCTGGAAGCAGGAGCGGAACTGGATCTTGTGACAGTGGAATTACAGCAGGCATGGAATGCCTTAAAGGAAATTACAGGAAAAGCGGGGAAGGAAGATCTTCTGGATGAAATCTTCTCCAGATTCTGTTTGGGTAAGTAGGATATGAGTTGTTATGTAGATAGTCATGCGCACATTTTCAGTGAAGAATATTCTTCTGATTTTGAAAATGTGACAGAAAGAATTGAAAAAGCTAACATAGGTAAAGTGTTAATTATTACTTTAGATAACAAAGAAGCTGAAAAGGCAATGGATTTTGCCTGCAAAGATCCTGAAAGATACCAGGTAGCTACGGGTATCTTTCCTGAAGATGTCACTAAGGCAACAGATGCGTACTGGAACACCTTTGAAAAAATCTGCAGAGATCCACGTATTTCTGTGATTGGGGAAATTGGACTGGACTATTACTGGGAAAAAGATTCTGGTGTAAGACAATTACAAAGAGATCTGTTTATAAAACAGATAGAACTTGCAAAAAGTCTGAACAAACCAATTGCTGTGCATGCACGTGATGCGATACAGGATACGTATGACATTATGAAGGCACATCATCATAAAGGTGTCTTACACTGTTTCAGCGGTACAAAGGAAATGGCAGTAGAGTTTACTAAACTGGGCTATTATATTGCCCTGGGTGGTGCACTGACTTTTAAGAATGCAAGACATTCTGTAGAAGTGTGTAAAACAGTAGAATCAAAATATCTTTTAACGGAAACAGATTGCCCGTATATGTCCCCGGAACCATTAAGAGGTACCAGAAATGAACCTTGTAATATTCCATATATACTGGAAAAGATGGCAGCTGTACGTGAAGTATCAGTTGAATCCATGCAGAAGATAGTAGAAAATAATTACGAAAGGTTTTTACATGGAGAATAAGGAAAGAATTCAGGAAGTAATTGTTGTTGAAGGGAAAAATGATACTGCAAAGTTAAAACAGTATTTTGATTGTGATACTATAGAGACTCATGGTACATGTCTGAGTGAGTGGACATTGAAGTTCATTCTTAAAGCAAGTAAAACAAGAGGTGTCATTGTGTTTACAGATCCTGATTCTCCGGGAAACAGAATACGTAAGGAAATCAATGAAAAAGTACCTGGATGTAAGAATGCCTATATAGATAAACATGTCGCAAGAACAGAAGTGAAAGTAGGTATTGAACATGCAGGGTATGAAGCTTTAAAAGAATCTTTGGACCATGTGGTCAGTTATGGTGAAAAAGAAGGTGCGTTTACCATGCAGGATATGTATGACTTTGGTCTCAGTGGAAGAAATGATTCTTCTTTGCTCAGAGAAGAAGTTGGAAGAGTATTGCACCTGGGTAATGGCAATGCACGTACCATGGTCAGAAGATTAAACGCATCAGGTATAACAAAAGAACAGTTACAGGAGGTATTACAGAAATGTCAAAAATGATATCCACCCCATCCTATACAAAAGAAATATTAAACAGATATGATCTTCGTGCAAAAAAAGGGTTTGGACAGAACTTCTTAGTAGATCCTGTGATTGTGGATAAATGCGCTGCCATGTCTCATTGTGAAGGGGCAGTTATTGAAATAGGACCGGGTATTGGTTCTTTAACAGAAGGTCTTGCAAAATATTCTAAGAAAGTAGTCAGCTATGAAGTGGATGAATCTTTGATACCTGTATTACAGGATACTTTGAAAGACTATCCAAATGTGGAAATCATATTACAGGATTTCTTAAAGTGTGATTTAAGAGCCAAGGTAGATGCACTGGAAAAAGCCTATGGGACAGTAGCAGTATGTGCCAACCTTCCGTATTACATTACAACACCTGTGTTATTCAGATTGTTTGAAGAAACACCGGATATTTCCTATATAACGGTGATGGTGCAGAAAGAAGTGGCAGACAGATTCTTAGCTTCTGTCAACAGTGCGGAATACAGCAGTCTGAGTGTAGAGGCACAGTACCTGTACAACATTAAAAAGTTATTTAATGTACCTGCAAGAAGCTTTAATCCTTCTCCAAGAGTAGACAGTGTCATTATTCAGTTTGAAAGAAAAGATGTACAGGAATCTAATGAGGAGATTCAGAAGTTCTTTACTTTTGCAAAAGCAGCCTTTAAACAGAGAAGGAAGACTATCTATAATAATCTGAAAGAATATTATGGAAGCAGTGAAAAAACCATGGAAGTACTGGAAAAAGCAGGTATAGATCCTTCAAGACGTGCACAGGAATTTACTGTAGAGGAACTAAGAGCTTTATTTGGGGAATAGTAATATGAAAGAAAGATGTTATGCTAAGATCAACCTTAGCTTAAATGTAAAAAGTGTCAGAGAGGATGGTTACCATGAACTGGAAATGATTATGGTGCCGATAGATTTTTATGACATGCTGGAAATGGTGCCGGCAGAAGAAACAACATTGTCCAATAATCGTAACTATTTACCTGTGAATGAAAAAAATACTGTCATCAAAGCCATTCGTACCATGCAGAAAAAGTATGGTATTACACAGGAATTTGCCTGCACATTGCAGAAACATATTCCTACTCGAGCAGGTCTGGCTGGTGGAAGTGCCGATGGAGCTGCAGTCATCCGTATGATGAACAAAATGTGTCATCTGCATATGACACAGGAAGAAATGATTTCCGTTGCAAAAGAAGTAGGTTCTGATGTTCCTTTCTGTGTTGTCAATAAACCTGCCTTCGTGACAGGTACAGGAGAATTTCTTGATCCATTCCATGTGAATACAGATTTTGAAGTATTGCTGGTAAAACCAAAGAGGGGCGTTTCCACTAAAGAAGCGTTTGAACTTTGTGACAGTACGGATCCTGTTCATCCGGATTGTTATAAGATGAGAGAAGCTTTGGAAACTAATGATTATAAGTCGGTTCTTAATAATCTTGGAAACAGTCTGGAAGATGCCGCATTACAGCTGTGCCCTGAAATAGCACAGGTGAAAAAAGCACTGGAAGCTCTTGGGTTTGACGGAGTGTTAATGTCAGGATCTGGCAGTACGGTATTTGGTATTACAAAAAATAAATCACTCGTAGATAAAGCGAGTGACTTATTAAAAGATAAAAAATTATTTGTCAGAAAGACAAGAATTTTACAGTAGATAGAGATGTTTCAGCATCTCTATTTTTGTATCTGTAAGACCCAGGTATTCTTTTGTATATCTGATAATGGAACCTGACTGCTGTTTACAGTAATTCATACAGTTCTGTAATAAGTCTTTCTGGACGCCATACATACCTACAGCCCTGTCCAATATCCTCTGATCATCTGTAAGTCTGGATAATTCCGCAAGGACTTTATCAATTTTTTCCTTGCGATACAGATTGGTATCCAGATAATCCTGCATGATGCTATCTTCATCCACACCAAGAACAGACAATATAAACATGGCAGCAATTCCGGTTCTGTCTTTACCTGCATTGCAATGCCACAGTACAGCATGTTGTCCATCATTTTCAAGAAGATAGTGAAAGAATGCAGTATATCCCATCTGTCCTTTGATGGAGGAAAGAATGGCTACATACATATCATACGTATCAAAGTGATCTAAAGACTGTAAAAAACGAAGAATAGCTTCAGGAGAATCGTTTACATGTACTACAGGGGAAGCACCTGCCATATCCGGCATGACATTGATCCAGTGTCTTTGTAAACCTTCTCTTTCCTGGAATGGCTTATTGGCAACTTCGTGTTCACTTCTGAAATCCAGAATGGTTTTCAGATGATATGTATCCTGTAACAGTTTCCAGTCATGATCCGTGGCTTCAAACAGATTGGCAGTACGTAATAACCTGTGTGGTCTGACTTGTCTTCCGTCTTTTGTTGGCAGTCCACCAAGATCTCTTGCATTTTCTACACCTTCTAAAGGGATTTTTCTATCAAAACTCATAGCATTTACATATTAGCAGAAAAATCGTGTTAAAGTATAGAAGATGCTTGGAGGAATGAACGATGAGAAATGCAATTATTATGGCAGGTGGTAAAGGGACAAGAATGAAATCCGTAACACCTAAAGTCTTACACAAGATTCTTGAAACACCACTTGTAGGATATGTCATTGATTCTTTGAAAGAAGCTGGTGCTGAAAGAATTGTAACAGTTGTTGGATACCGTCATGAAGTAGTGGAAAATGCCATGGAAGGCAGATGCGAATTTGCTGTACAGGAACCACAGTTAGGAACAGGCCATGCGGTAATGCAGGCTAGACAGCTTGAAAATGAAGAGGGTATTACGGTTGTGGCAAGCGGAGACTGCCCTTGTGTAAAAGCAGAAACCTATAAAAAGATGTATGAACTGTTAGGGGATGGGGATATGGCTGTATTAACAGCTGTTCCTGAAGATAATGGTGCCTATGGAAGAGTAATCAGAAGACAGGATGGTACCGTAGAAAAGATTGTGGAATTTAAAGATTGTAATGAAGAAGAAAAGAAAGTCAGAGAAATCAATACAGGTATCTATGCTTTCAAGACACAGTCTTTATTTGAAGGACTCAAACTCATCAAAAACGATAATGCACAGCATGAATACTACCTGACAGATCTGGTAGAAATTTTACAGAACATGGGTAAGAAGGTAGTAGCAATTGCCTGTGATGACTGGAGAGAAGTGGAAGGTATCAATGATAATGTGGCTCTTGCAGAGACTTCTAAGTACCTTCAGGGTGAAATCAATACAAAGTGGATGAAGGAAGGCGTGACGATTGTAGATCCTTCTGTTACCTATATCGGTAAAGACGTACAGATTGGCAAAGAGGTTGTTATTCATCCAAATACCTATCTGTATGGACATACAGTGATTGAAGATAATGTGGAAATATTCCCTGGAAGTTATCTGGTGGATGAAACGGTGAAAAGTAATTCAAAAGTTCAGACGAAGTAATTGTTAAAGAAATGTGTTGACTATATAATAGATATGCATAAATAGCAAGGGAGAATAAAATGGTTAAGGAAACTGTAGTGTTTGCTTTAACGGCAAACAAAAATCTGACGGAAGCGGTATGTAAGGAATTGAACCTGCCGGTAGGTAAAATCCGTGTTGAACATTTCGCTGATGGTGAAATTTTAGTAGAACCACAGGAGTCTTTACGTGGAGACTCTGTATTCATTATTCAGAGTACCTGTAATCCAGTTACAGAAAGACTGATGGAAGTGTTGATCTGCATTGATGCCTGCAAGAGAGCAAGTGCAAGTGAAATCAATGTCATCATGCCTTATTATGGTTATGCAAGACAGGACCGTAAAGCAAAACCACGTCAGCCAATCACTTCTAAATTAGTTGCTGATCTGTTACAGGTTGCAGGAGCTGATCGTGTTGTAGTATTTGACTTACATGCTACACAGATTCAGGGATTCTTCGATATTCCTATCGATGATCTGACAGCTGTACCTATGATTGGTCAGTATTTCAAGGAAAAGAATTTCCCTAAAGATAAACTGGTAGTTGTATCTCCGGATCATGGTGGAGTTACACGTGCAAGAAGACTTGCTGATATTCTTGATGCGCCAATCGCTATCATTGATAAGAGAAGACCAAAGCCAAACATGGTAGAAGCTCAGAATGTTATCGGTGATGTTAATGGTAAGATCTGTGTAGTCGTAGATGATATCTGTGATACAGCAGGAAGCTTAGTAGCTGGCTGTAAGATCTTAAAAGAACATGGTGCTGAAGAAATCTATACAGGTATTACACACGGTGTATTCTCCAGAGATGCCATTGATAAGATTGAAAACTCTGTTATCAAGGAAATGGTCATTACAGATACTATTCCGTTAAATGAAGAACAGGAAGCTAAGACAACAAAGATCAAGGTCTTATCCGTTGCGGATATGATTGCCAAGACAATCGATGCTATTCAGAACCATACACCTGTATCCAATGTGTATGATGTATATAACAAACAATAATCATTCCTGAAAGAAGACTGTGAGAAATCATGGCCTTCTTTTTTCATCTTAAGAATTTATTGTATTGCATATAGATAGTACAGATGGTACAGTTATGTCAGATAGTACAGATGGTACAGAAAGGAGGCGATATGTTCTTATTAAACGTTCAAAGCAAAGAACCTATCTTTGAACAGATACAGACGCAGATATTGAATTTTATTAAAGCGGGTGTATTACAACCCGGAGACAGATTGCCAAGTGTAAGACAGCTGGCACAGGATAACGGTATTAATCCGAACACAGTATCCAAGGCATATATAGAACTGGAAAAGAACGGGTATGTATATAACCTGCCAAAAAAAGGTGTTTATGTAGCAGAGATTAATCTGGATAACAGCAGAAAAGAGAAGTTATATCATCTTCTGACTCCGGTGAAAGAAGCTGGATATACAAAACAGGAGATTGTAGAGGGACTTGAAAAACTCTTTGAGGAGGTCACATGTTAAAAATAGAAAAACTCAGTAAAAGTTTTGGAAATAAACCGGTCCTGCAGGATCTGGAACTGGAAGTACAGGAAGGTTCTATTTTCGGTCTTGTAGGTGTGAATGGTGCAGGTAAAAGTACATTATTACGACTGATTGCAGGGGTGTATGAACCTGATACAGGACATGTCTGTTTCAATGATCAGGATACTTTCTGTGATATGGAAATCAAAAGTCATATTGCCTTTGTCAGTGATGATCAATACTATCCTGTAGGTGCTACTATCAGAAATATGAAAGATTTCTACAGTACTCTGTATCCTTTCTATGAAGAAGAATATCAGAAGTATCTGAAGATGTTTAACCTGGATGAAAAAGCCAATATCTTAAACTTATCCAAAGGGAATAAAAGAAGAGTATCTCTGTTATTTGCCCTGAGTACAAAACCAAAGTTATTACTGCTGGATGAAGCTTATGACGGGTTAGAACCGCTGATTCGTTATAAGTTCAAGAAAGTATTAATGGACATGATTGAGGACGAAGGTGTTTCCATTATCATTTCCAGTCATAACCTGAAAGAATTGGAAGATATCTGTGATTCCTTCGGCATTCTGGAAGATGGAAAGATGGTAAGTTATGGTGACTTATTACAATCCAAGGAACAGGTAAATAAATACCAGGTAGTCTTTAAAGAAGAAAAGACAAAAGAAGATTTCAGTACATTAAATATTCTGCATTTTGAAGCAGAAGGAAGAGTTGTCAAACTTGTAGTCAAAGGTGATGAAGAGGAAGTCAAAGCAACATTACAGCGTATGGATCCTTTATTACTGGATGTCTTACAGGTGAACTTTGAAGAATTGTTTATCTATGAACTGGAAGGAAGGGGAGATATACATGAATAAAAGTTATTTTCAGTACCTGCTGAAAAGTAAGAAGACCGCATGGTGTTTCTATGCAGTGATCTATCTGGCATTTTCTTTAGTGCAGTATATCGGTAAATCCTATTCATCCATCACTTCCTGCTATATGGCAAGCTTTGTGGCAATGGGTATCCTATCCGGTATCGCCACATTTGTATTACCAATATTACTGTTCTCTTTCATTCACAGAAAGAGCAGCTGTGACATGTTTTTGTCCATACCGGTGAACAGGAAAGAAATACTGATTACCACATTAGTATTCTGCTTCTTAGTTGCTTATGTGCCATTTGTGACGGTCTCTTTTGCAGAGTATATTCTGCTTTGTGCTAAAACGATTGGTTTTGTAGAGTATCTGAGATGTGTATTGTTCTTTGGATTTGGATTACTGGTGATGTTGTTAGTGAATACAGCATGTTATGTATGTGCCAATAATATCCTGGATGGTCTGATTATGGTCTGTGCCTATACCTTTTTACCTCTGGTACTTGTATTACTGGAAGAAAGTGTTTTGAATATGTATTCCGTAAACAACTGGGGATATGCCGCTGCTCCAAAGGCAATCTATCTTTCTCCTGCAGCTATGTTTACTATAGGTATGGGGAAGCTTACAAGTAATCTTCCAAAGACAATTGTCTATTATTCACTCTGGGGAGATTATAAATTTGCGTATGTGTTTGCAGGAATGCTCCTGTTTGGAATCCTTGCAGTGATTGTACTTAAAAAGCAGTTTATAAACAGAAAAGCAGAAAGAGCGGAACAGGTATCCAATGATATCATGGCCTATCCGTTTATCATTAATATCTTTCTTCTGGCGTGTCTGATCTTATTATCTGTAAGTTGTGTATCTGACGGTTCTTATTCAGAAATGTTGATATTGTACGTACTGTTGTTTGTGGTGTATATCCTTGCGACATGTATCTATAGGAGAAAGATAAAAGTTTCTGTTAAGAATGTCATCTACTTTGTGGTATGTTCTTTATTCACAATAGGAATAGCTCAATTCGCCTGGGTGAATAAGGGGTTTGGTATTGCGTATAAATATTCTCTTACAGAAGGAGAGACTTTAGAGTATTACTATTATGGTTCTTTTGAAGATGGTAAATCTGATAAGTATATGTATAAGAATATACATTTTGAACTGCCTGTTCCAACAGATGAGATTGAACAGTATACAGATGTTATTCATCTTCTTGAAGAGAAAAGAACTGAGGCAATTGACAGATATTTTGAGAATCATGCCGACTATTATTATGAGGATTCTTCAGGTAATCTGTCTGTCAGATCTTTAGGAGAAAAAGACGAAGTAATTCATGGATACGGTTATTTTCTGAGTGATGGTTTTACTGTCAGTGAATTAAAAACTATTAACAAATACTGTGTTGTATCTATAGATTGTACTGACAGTGATTATGTCAGTACAACATATACACTGGATGAATATCTGAAGGAGGTGAAGTAATATGAACTTCTCATTGAATCAGGAAGAAAGAATTGTAACAAATAATGGCAAACAGTATCATCTGACACCAAAAGAATATGAAATCCTGCAGTTTTTGATGGATCATCCGGATGAAATTTTCACACCAGAGGAGATTTATACTTCTACATGGAAAGAAAAGCCTTTCCAGTGCAGACCTATCATTTCCGTACATGTTCGACATATACGTGAAAAGATTGAAGAAGATCCATCTAATCCAAAGTGGATTCGTTCTTTCTGGGGCAGAGGATACAGATTTGATACAAAGTGAACCTCCCCACCTTAACAGATGTAAAACATCATGTTTGAAGATAGGGCTTCTAAGCTAAACTAATCATAAGGACTTAATTTAACCTACGGCATGTCCACGATACCGCTATTTCCTTGCTTTACGCTTGGAAATTACCTGATTGTGCTAATATAAGATCTGGATGTTTGATGATTTGATACTCATTGAAATCCGGATCTTTTTGAAATGCATCTGGAAAGCACTTCCTTAAGATGTTCGCTGCACC
>CAKVIS010000042.1 GCA_934754415.1 uncultured Bulleidia sp. | reverse complement strand
AAAGCAAGGAAATAGCGGTATTGTGGACATACCACAGGTTAAATTGAGTCATTAGGATTCATTTAGCTTAGAAGCCCTATCTTCAAACATGATGTCTTACATCTGTTAAGGTGGGGAGGTTCACATTATCTTAAATGATATCCGATTCATCCGCAAAGGATGTATGTAACAGTTTGTGGGCAAGTTGTGAGCCAGGTTCTTTTAAGAACTCTTCATACAGTTTCTGCACCGCAACAGAATCACAGGAGATTCTTGCACTCTTATTATGATCAATGGCCTGAATACCTTTTCTTCTTAAAGCAAGTGTTTCTGCATATTTACCCTCTTTGGCTACAGGCTGACCACCACCGTTGAGACATCCTCCAGGACATGCCATGATTTCTATGAAGTGATATTGTTTTTCACCCTTACGGATACGTTCCATCACCTTACCGGCATTACCTAAACCTGAAGCAATACAGATAGACAGCTCTTTACCACCTATCTTTACAACAGCTTCCTTAATACCATCTTCATATCCTGTTTCCCAGTTGATATTCCAAGGGGCATCCCCGTCCAGCCATACACCTGCTGTACGAATAGCAGCCTCCATAACGCCACCGGTCTGTGCAAAGATATCTGCAGCACCTGTAGATTCCCCAAGAGGAGAATCAAAGGTACCTTCAGGAAGATTGCGTATATCCAGACCATAGCGTTTCACCATGGCAATAAACTCTTTCACAGTCATGGAGTAATCTGTCTGCTGAACACCATCCACCTTATTCTGTTCACGAGAGATTTCCTTCTTCTTAGCAGTACATGGCATCAAAGATACAACTAACATCTTCTTTGGATCTATACCATACTTTTCGGCATACCAGGAACGTGCTACAGAAGAGAACATTTCCTGTGGAGATTTACATGTGGAAGGAAGATCCAGCATATCCGGATATTGTGTTTCAAGATACTTGATCCATCCAGGGCAACAGGAAGTAATCATTGGCAGTTTTCCACCTGATAACATTCTGTCTACCAGTTCATGTGCTTCTTCCATAATAGTAAGGTCTGCAGAGAAGTTGGTATCAAATACTCTGTCAAATCCCATGTATCTTAAAGCCGTAATCATTTTTCCTGTCACATCTGTTCCAGGTTCCAATCCAAATCCTTCACCAATGGATACACGTACTGCCGGTGCAGTCTGTACGATACAGAAAGTATCTGGATCTGTCAGTTTCTTTTCTATTTCAGGTGTATCTTCATATTGCATTAAAGCACCTGTAGGACAAACCTGAATACACTGACCACAGTTAACACATTTATGGCCTTCTGAAATCACTGTCATAAATCCTCTTTGTGAAGCAGAAATAGCACCTACACCCTGAATTTCCTTACAAAATGCAGTACATCTGTTACACAGAATACATTTGGAAGGATTTCTTAAAATAGCCCCGAAATGATATTCTTTATTTTCCTGAGATAAAGGCCCAGCAAATTCCAGGTTATTATTTACACCAAGTTTTGCAGATAACGCCTGTAATTCACAATCTCCGGATTTTCTGCATGTAAGACAGGCATTTGGATGGTTGGATAACAGCAGTTCTACAATATTCTTTCTTTCCTGTCTTACTTTATATGAGTTAGTCTGAATTTCCATTCCCTCTTCAATATAGGTAGCACAGGCAGGACTCAGATTTCTTCTTCCTTTTACTTCCACAACACACACTCTGCAGGAAGCAGGACGATGTACAAAATTACAGTCATCTTTCTTTAAAAAACATAATGTAGGAATATCAATGCCATGTTTTCTGGCAACATCCAGAATTGTCATAGAAGAATCTTCCTGCATGACAATTCCATTCATTGTAATAGTCTTTAACATAACATTCTCCCTTCTTACTTTTGAATAGCCTTCGGCTTAGCCGGGCAGACATTCAGACAGCTTCCACAACGTACACACTTGGATGTGTCAATTTCATATGCCATCAGTCTGGAATTCTTTCCAGGCTCATTACTCTTGGAAATTGCCTCTACAGGACAGTTACGTGCACACATTCCACATCCAAGACACATTGACTTGTCAATATGGAAGGACACAAGATTACGACAGGAACCCGCAGGACACTTCTTATCCACTACATGAGCCACATATTCTTCACGGAAATTATGTAATGTGGAAAGAACTGGATTAGGAGCAGTCTGTCCTAAGGCACAAAGAGAGGCATCTTTAATGGTCACAGCCAGCCTTTCCAGTCTGTCCAGATCTTCCAGTGTACCGTTTCCTTCCGTAATTCTGTTCAGAATTTCCAGCATACGTTTATTACCTATACGACATGGTGTACACTTTCCACAGGATTCTTCGACCGTAAATTCCAGATAGAATCGTGCAATATCTACAGCACAGTCGTCTTCATCCAGAACTATCATTCCCCCAGATCCCATCATGGAGCCCCTTTTTACCAGGTTATCATAATCAATCGGTGTATCCAGATCTTTTTCTGTAAGACAACCTCCTGAAGGGCCACCTGTCTGTACAGCTTTAAACTTTCTGCCATTTTTAATACCACCGCCGATATCATAAATAATTTCACGCAGTGTCGTTCCCATAGGTACTTCTACAAGACCCACATTATTCACTTTACCTGCTAGCGCAAACACCTTTGTACCGGTAGATTGTTCTGTACCGATGCAAGCAAACTTCTCCCATCCATCCAGAATAATAGATGGTACATTAGCCCATGTTTCAACATTGTTCACATTGGTTGGTTTACCGTTCAAACCCTTTACAGCAGGGAACGGAGGTTTCAATGTAGGTTCTCCACGATGTCCCTCAATTGAGTGAATCAAAGCCGTCTCTTCACCACATACAAATGCGCCTGCACCATAACGGATATAGATATGGAAACTGAAATCTGTTCCAAGAATATGGTCACCAAGACATCCGTATTCTTCTGCTTCCTTAATCGCAAGACGTAATCTTCTGATAGCTAAAGGATACTCTGCACGAATATAGATTTCACCTTCATCTGCACCAATGGCGTACCCTGCAATAGCCATGGCTTCCAAAACGGAATGAGGATCACCTTCCAGGATGGAACGATCCATAAACGCACCAGGATCTCCTTCATCCGCATTACAAATGATATATTTTTTATCGGAGTAACTCTCTTTGGCAAAACTCCATTTTTTACCCGTTGGAAAACCGGCTCCACCTCTTCCTCTTAATCCGGAACGTGTCACTTCTCTTATCACATCATCCTGACTCATGTCATACAATGCCTTGGCAAGAGCCTGATATCCTCTTGTAGCAATACAGTCTTCAAAGCTTTCAGGATTGATAAACCCTGCTTTATGCAATGCCACTCTGTGTTGCTTTCCATAGAAAGGAATATCATTCTGATGTCTGGCATGGCCATCCTCTGCAGTTTTGTACAGAAGATCTTCCACTACCGTGTCATGCTCAATGGCGTCAATGATTCTATCCGCATCTTCTTTATGCACATGCACATAGAAAATTTCATCCGGATAGATTTTTACAATCGGACCTCTTGCACAGAATCCGAAGCATCCTGTAATTTCTGCATGCATATGATTTTCAAGATGTCTTTCAGCAATAATTCTGTTGAGTTCATCCACAATCAAAAGAGAATCCTGAGAAGCACATCCCGTACAGGAACAGACAGAAATCGTTCTTTTTTCTATCTTAACTTCTTCCGTTTTTTCCTGTGCAATATGTTTTACCTGTTCATAGAAATGCAGCAGATCTTCTCTGCTGTTCAGTCTTGCGCTCATGCGTCTGCCTCCTTCTTCATATAGGAATCCAGGATTCCAGGTACATCTTTAGCCGTGATATTGCCATAGGTCTTCCCATTGACCTGCATAACCGGTGCCAGAGCACAGGCGCCTACACATCTGAGTGTAGTAATTGTAAATCTGCCATCCGGTGTGGTTTCTCCATTATGAATTCCAAGATGTTTCTCACAGGCTTCCAGTAATTTACCGGAGCCTTTGACAAAGCAGGCTGTTCCAAGACAGATGGAAATGACATTTTTCCCTTTTGGTTTCATGGTAAAAAAGGAATAAAAAGTCACTACACCATACACCTGGGACACATTTACTCCAATTCTGTCCGCAATGTGTTTTTGAACTTTCATAGGAAGATACCCGAAAATTCCCTGCGCTGTATGCAGGATGGCAATCATTTCTGCAGGACTGTTACCAACAGAATCCATGAAAGCATCCAGTTCAGCAAACATTTCTTCATTTGTTCTCATATTGTCCTCACTAAACAAAAATTGTATAAAAAAATCCATATTGATGCACAGCATCTCTATGGATTCATTTTAGCAATTCAGGCTAACATTTGAAAGGGCTTTCATTTAAAATACTGACAATCTGACATTTTTGTCCATCTTCTGAAGACTGTCTTTCAATGCACTTACAATATTCATCTTCAGATTGAAATTTACCTCAAGATCAGGGTTCTGGTGAGCCGGATTGATAGCTGTGCCGACAAAGATATGAATATCCGTTGCTTCAGTAAATAATACTCTCGCTATCAAAGAAGCCCCATCATGCCCATCTGACCACTCTTCATAGCGTTCATCCTTTTGTACATGATCTTTTGCATATTCACTGACACGGTTCATCGTCACTACGCCTTCTGTCACAAGGTCAATTCCTTCAATTTCAGAAGTAGGAGGAATCCCGTCAGAGCTTATTTTTCCTGAAGGTATCACTTCAGTATCCAGATATCTTGCGACCATGCGTGAAGTACTTCCACCACTGACAATATGCATCCCTTCTTCTTCAAAGAACAGCTGCATCATCTTTTCTGTATCCTCCATCTTTTTGGGAGGTCCAAAGAGTATATTGACCTGTTTTCTTTTTCTTACAGAAAGGACAAGACCTGTCGCATCATCCGCAGGACGATACTCATACAGTCTGTTACATTCCTCCACAAGTAATGACGCAAGAGTTCTGGCATCATACCCTGCAAAACTGAGACATTGCATATACTCTGCGATATCTGCTGGTTTCCATGTCATGTTATATGTGTTACCCGGTCCTGCATATGGGCAGCCATCGCTCATGGCAATACACATATCTCCTTCCTGTAAGGCCAGTTCAGAACTGTAAATCTTTTTACCTTCCATCTGCAGTTCTTGTTTTGCATAGTCATAGATTTCTCCATCTCTTATCAGAATCACAGAAGGATTGTCATACTGCACCATATGCAAGGTGTTTCCATTACTGACATGAAGAATGGTAAACGTGGAATATGCTACGTTTTTATCTTTCATTACCGGTAAAGTAGAAGCTATGGTACTGACACATTCTTTCAGCGGAAGACCTTCTGCAATCATTGTAGAAATGATTTTTGAAGTTAATGTGGATAAGATGGAAGCTCTTACCCCGGACCCAAGTCCATCAGCCACTACAGCTGTCAGATTTCCTTGATGATCATTAATCACATCGACATGATCCCCACACAGTTCTTCACCTGCATGTCTGATGGATTTCCAGCCAATATCCAGAAAATACTCACTCATCGGAAATAGACTCCTTCAGTTTCGTTAAAGCTATTTTTGTTTCAGCGGTAGTTTCACCAAGTAAAGAAGCTATTTCCTGGACGATGCGCATCTGCTTTTCCACAATATGATCTGCCACTTCTGCTGTTCTTGCAATCACTTCCACACGTTTTTCCCTTTCTTTCACCTCTTCTGTCACATCCTTCATCATGCAGATCAACAGATGGCTGGTTGTATCATAAGAAACTGTAGTTTCCACATAAATATGATAGGCTGAAAGATACTGCATCTTTTCATAAATGTTCTCTTTTCCTGAAAGAACTTCCACAAACAGTTCTGGATCAAGTATTTTTGTGACACTTTCTCCAAGAATATCTGCTTCATGATGTATATGAAACAGTTTTTTAGCCACAGGATTCATACGTTGTACTTCCATACTTTCATTTAATACAAGAATAGCGTTCAAAGAATGATCTGTAATAATATCTGTCATGGCTTCTGCCTGTTTTCTTAAATATGGAAAACACATGGTAATTTCTGCTTTTCCCTGATATACAGCTATGGCTTTGGCTCTGCAGGAATCATACCCGCAGGCCCCGCAGTTCAATTCCTCTGCAGGCGTTTTCTTACCCATGCGTAATACTATCTGCTGAATCTGTGCTTCATCAGGTATACAGGAGGAATAGTGCAGATTTTTAAATGTTTTCTGCATATCTTTTTCTGCAGGCTGTTTTATTTCATAGTCCTTACTCCCTGCATATCTTTCAATCAGCAGATTTCTTTCCAGTAATTTTTCATTTCTCATTTCCATCAAAGGACCACCAATACAACTCCCCTTACAGGCAGACATTTCTATAAAACAATGATGAATCTTTCCTTTGCGTATATTTTCCAGATAGTTCATACATTGTTGTGTACCATCAACGGAAAGATATACATAGTCCTTCTTCTGGCACATAGTTTTCAAAATGCCCCCTGCTTCAGGAAACAGTCTTGTATGTGATTTTTCACATACATCATATTCCTGTGGAATTTCCAGATTTTGTTCATTCAGCCAGTCCTGTAATTCATTAAATGTCAGGACCGCATCCACTGCTTCAGGATATCTCTCCGCTTCATCTTTTTTAGAAATACATGGGCCGATAAATACGGTTTTACAACCAGGACGAGCTTCTTTCAGCTGTTTACAATGGGCATACATCGGAGATACCACCGGAGCAAGATATTCCATAAGATCCGGATAATACTTCTGTATCAGCAGATTTACAGAATGACAGCAGGAAGAAATCAGAACATCTCTGTCTCCTTCTTCAAGTAACTGCTCATATTCCGTTTTTACCATCTGTGCACCTTCTGCTGTTTCTTCACACCCTGCAAATCCCAGCAGGTGCATTGAGGTTTGCATAGCTTGTATCCCCGCATGAAAATATGCAGCAAAAGAAGGAGCCATGGACACATAGACTTCTTCATCATTCATCAAAAACTGTTTCACTCTGTCCACTTCAGAATAAATCCATTTGGCATTCTGCGGACACGTCACAAAGCATTCTCCGCAATAAATACAGGCATCAGGAATGATATGTGCCTGTCCGCCTGAAAACCGTATTGCCTTTACAGGACAATGCCGGATGCACTTATAACAATTGGTACAGTTTGCCTTCTTCAATCGTATAAACTCTGTAGCACTCATAACAGCCTCGCTTATTGTATATGTTCAACTCTTTTATATTGATTTCATTCTATCACATTCATCAAAATATAAAAAAGGTTCCATGGAAGTTGTCTCTTCCAAAAGAACCTCTGATTGAAATTATTTTACTTCTGCAGGGCCGTAAGGGAATCCTTCATTGAAGTTTCTTGCATTTTCCATTGTGACAGACGCAATAGCCTGTAATGCCTCACGTGTGAAGAATGCCTGATGAGATGTCAAAATCAGGTTAGGGAATGTCACAAGACGAGCTACTACAGAATTCTGCATCATATCATCAGAATGGTCTGTATAGACGTTGGAATCTTCGCCTTCGTATACGTCCAGTGCCACAGCATGGAACTTATTGGCACGTAATCCCTTGATCAGTGCATCTACATCAATTAATGGTCCTCTGGAAGTATTTACCAGCATGACACCATCTTTCATCATATTGATAGCTTCTTCATCAATCAGATGGTATGTTCCACCATCTCCCATAATCAACGGAGCATGTAAACTGATCAGATCAGCTTTTTTAAGAAGTTCTTCTTTGGAAACGTAAGTTAACAGACCTTCTTCTTCCAGCTTCTTATTAGGGTATGCATCCCATCCAAGTACGGTCATACCATAGCCTTTGCAGATTCTTGCCATAATCTGACCAATTCTTCCTGTGCCCATGATACCTGCTACTTTATTGTGCAAGTCCACACCCAATAAGCCATTTAAAGAGAAGTTGTTATCTTTTACTTTATTATAGGCACGGTTAATTCTTCTGTTTGCGGCCTGAATAATGGACATGGCATGTTCTGCAACTGCATATGGAGAATATGCAGGAACACGTAATACTGTAATACCATGTTCCTTACAAGCATCAAGATCCACATTATTAAATCCTGCGCAACGTAACAGAATCAGTTTAACTCCGCCCTTTGCCAGCTGTTCTACAACAGGACGTGGTGCTTCATCATTAACGAAAATACATACTGCTTCAAAGCCCTGTGCCAGATGTACTGTTTCAGATGTCAGACGGCTGTTAAAGTAAGTAATATCCACATTGTATGTGCCTTCTCCTTTATCCTTGGATAATTCTGAGAAGAATAAACGATCATATTCTTTTGTGCCAAAGAAAGCTACATGTAACAGACTGGCAGGTTTATCCTTAGGAGCAATCTCCTTCAGAACTTCCTCCACTTCCTTCTGGCAGGCATCTTCATCTTCCCCATCAAAAACAATGTGAAGTACAGAACCCTTTGCCGCATGTAATGCCAGAATCTGTAATACATTATTACCAGATGCCTGTTCACCATTGCATTCAATCATAACTGATGCTTTATAGTTAGTGCAGGCCTGTGCAATCATAGCTGCAGGACGTGCATGAATACCCAATGCATTCGTCACTTCATAATCAAACTTTTTCATAAAATTGTTTTTCAACTCCTTTAACTACAACTACTATACTATCTAAAAACCATTCATGCCATAAAGTAATACACAAATTTTCACAATCTTCTGAAATGTATTTAACATTGTTTTTTATATGCATAGTATTAAATTATTTTTAAATGTTTGAACATTTTATATACTCCATCATCATCTACATCATCAGCAATATAGGTTGCTTTTTGCTTTATTTCGTCATTTCCATTTTTCATGGCAATCTTTATATTACAGGCATTGAACATAGGAAGATCACTTGAAGAATCCCCAAAACAGATAGATTCTTTTTTATCTATATGTAAATAGTCCAGTACCTTATTGATAGCAAATTCTTTACTGATTCCTTTAGGACTGGTGTCTCCATAAAGTGCAAGTTGACCTTGTCCACCCCAGGTTCCCACAACCATATCATCAAACTCTTTCACGGCATCCAGATAATCTTGATAACTATTTAATACAAATGCTGTCTTATTTACATCCTCTCTATATTTTGTTGTCATTTTTCTAAAAGCTGGGTTTGTTGGTGCATTTACAGCTGATTTATTATTACCAAATGCATATTTCATCCGAGCCTGTATTGACTTTTCCATATAATCATCACTGATATATATGCCACTGTTACACTCAAATCTATAGGCAAGCGATCTTGACATACACCAATCTGTAAAGTGTTTACATTGAACATAAGTTAATGGTTTATGAAATATTTCTGTACCCTGTACTTCAATATAATTCCCATTTCCTCCAATAAGACCGTCCAATTCAAAATCAAAATGTCTTTCCAATATTTCCTGTTTAGAACATCCAGTACACAAAAATACAAAATGCGCATTTTTTCTTGCTGCAATAACCGCCTCTTTTGCTGATGATGGTATTTGCGCTTTGTAATTAATTAATGTCCCATCTACATCTAAAAACAATATTGACATATTCACACCTCCTGATAAAAAAGATGTTCTGTAACACATTGAACATCTTTTTCTATATTTTATTCAATTCCTAAATCTTTGCCATTAGTACCAATGACTGTCTTGTACCAATTGTAACTCTTCTTCAGATATCTGTTTCCTGTACCATTTCCTTCGTCATCCAGATCAACGTAGATGATGCCATATCTCTTTGACATCTGTCCTGTACCATTAGAAACAATATCAATAGGACCCCACATAGTATATCCAAACAGATCAACACCCTTTTCAATAGCTCTTTGCATAGCCTGAACATGTTTTCTCATGTAATCAATACGATAATCATCATTAATTACATTACCTTCTTCTACAGTGTCAATAGCACCTAATCCATTTTCAGAAATAAACAATGGCTTCTGATATCTGTCATATAAATCCTGTAAAGCCAGCATTAATCCGTCTGGGTCAACTGACCATCCCCATCCTGTCTTTGGTAAATATGGATTCACAATACCTTCAAGTGTATTTGTATCAATAATCTTTTCAGCAGCTTCAGTCTCTTCAGAAGATACTACTCTGCTTCTGTAATAAGAGAATGTAATGAAGTCTACAGGATAAGAAGCAATAATTTCTTCGTCACCTTCTTCAAAAGTAATCTTGATATTATTTTCTTCAAAATACTGCCAGATATAATCCGGATACTTTCCTCTTACCTGAACATCGGAGAAGAAATACTCTTTTCTCTTTTCTTTTTCAGCAGCAATAACATCTTTTGGGTTACATGTGTAAGGATACACTGTCTTATAGGCAATCATTGCACCAACTTTAGCATGGTTAGAATGCTGATGAATATACTTTACTGCAAGTGCACTTGCTACAAACTGGTGATGTGCTGCCTGATACATTCTTTGCAGCAGATTTTCGCTGTCAGGGTAAATACATGCAGCATCCCAACAGATAGGTTTTACAGCTGCGTTGCCAATTTCATTAAATGTCAGCCAGTAATCAACAACATCGTCAAGATTATCAACAATCGTTCTGACAAACTTCATATAAAACTCAATAAATTTACGATTATCCCATCCACCATATGTATCTACTAAATACAACGGCGTTTCATAATGAGAAATAGTAACCATCACTTTCATTCCCAGTTCATGACAGTATTTAAACATATCATGATAGAAATCCAGTCCTTTTTGATTTGGAGTTTCTTCTTCACCTGTAGGATAAATTCTTGTCCAGTTGATAGATGTTCTGAAGATATTGAAATTAGCTTCAGCCATCAATTTCAAATCACTCTTATAGGTGTGATAGAAGTCAATAGCCTTATGAGTAGGATAATACTCCGCATCTCTTCTCAATCCTCCGAAAAAGCCTCTTGCCTTGATATCTGCCGTAGACATCTGTTTCCCATCTTCCAGATAAGCACCTTCACACTGATTGGCAGCTACTGCACCACCCCATAAAAATCCTTCAGGAAATTCTTTTTTTACTTGTTTATTTAATAAAGCCATACTATTCTCCTTCTTTCTTAATACTTGGCTACTGCAGTCTTACCATTTTTAGCATATCCACTTGTAGTAAAACTCATTTCTTTTTCACATCCAGGGAAAATCATCATTGTTGTCAGGTCATATCCTTCCTGTTTTAAATCATAGGAATTCATGCGAATGATTTTATCCCCTCTATGGACAACAGTTCCTGCTTCTACAAACTTTTTAAAGCCAACACCTTGCTTGTTCACTGTATCAATACCGATATGCACCAAAATTTCAACACCATCTGCATTTTTCATTCCAAAAGCATGCATGGTAGGAAACAACATTGTAATCTCTCCATTGCAGGGAGCAACAACCACATCACCATCTGGAATAATTGCTACACCAGGTCCCATCATACCTTTAGAAAACACCTCATCATTCACTGCAGTAAGTGGAATAATTTCTCCACTTACCACAGCTGTAAAATCATTTGGGTTTACTTCTTCTTTTTTCGAAAATAACTTAAACATGCTTACTTGATGCTCTTTCCATCATATAAAACATAAGTGCATAGAAAGGAGACTACGAAGGAAACAGCAACACCAGCAAGAATAGCACCCATAGTCTTTTCAAAAATAACCACACCAAGGATAGAAGAATAACCCATCGCAAAAGCTTTAGCACCCATAAATCCGGCAACAGCACCACCAGCAATACCACCTGCAACAAGACTGATCATCGGTTTCTTCAAACGAAGGTTAACACCATATAATGCAGGTTCAGATACACCAGAAAGCATAGCACCGATACCAGCAGACAGTGCAGTTGCTCTGAATTCTTTATCTTTAGTTTTTAAAGCAACAGCACAGCAGGAACCGCCTTCAGAAATGTTATGTAAAATCCAACCAGGTCTGAATACATTGTCATATCCTGTACGAGAGAATAATTCCATCATAGGAGCTACCGGCAACATATTTACACCCATCATAACCAGGAATGGCTGAGCAGCTGCAATAATACCCGGAGCAAATCCACCTACATGTGCCTGTAACCAGATAATACCTGCAACAATCCAGGAACCAACAACATTACCAATAGGACCTAATGCTAATACAACGATTGGAAAACCAATTAAGAATACACATAATGGAGCAAACACACTTCTGAATAATCCAGGAATAACTCTATAGAAGAATCTTTCCAGATATGCACATAAAATAGCTGTAAAAATACCAGGAAGTAATGTACTGCCATAGGAAGCTAAATGCACCGGAAGACCAAACATTGTAGTAGCTTCTCCAGCAGTCATAATAGTGTCAAATGCAGGATATACCAGCGTCAATGCAATTGCCATGGAAAAGGCAGGGTTGGACTTTAAGACCTTGCTGGTACCGTATGCCACTAATACAGGCATAAAGTAGAATGGTGCACTGGACATAAAGTTAAGCATTGTATATGCTGTAGTACTTGCTACTGATGGGAAGAAGTAATTCAGTAAAGAGAGAATTACTTTCAGCATACCTGCACCATATACTACTGTAATGAATGGTGTCAGCGACTGAGACATAAATGTAATTGCCTTTTCAAAATAGTATTTGAAGTTCTTCTTCTCATTGCCAGACACAAGATCTCCATCAAGATTCTCATTAATTGGAGCTTCTGTTTGTACAGAGTAATTCTTTTCAAGATTATCAAATACAGGGAATAAGTGTTCACCAAGAATAATCTGATACTGTTGATTGCCATAAACCACGCCTAATACTCCAGGCAGATTTTTAATTTTCTCATCCTCTGCTTTATTTCTGTCATTCAAATATAATCTTAAACGCGTTACGCAATGTGTAATTGTTTTGATATTTTCGACACCACCAACATATTCCACTATCTGTTTTGTCAAATTATCATAATCTATTTTAGCCATTAGTATTGTCCTCTCTTTGCAGCTCATACAGCCTTACAATATGAATCATTAAATAAATACAATCTTCATCGGTACATCTGTAATTGAACTTTTCATCTATAAATTCACTGATTTCCTGAATACATCTGTCTACGCCTTCATACTTTGTGACCAGCTGACCAAATATATTTGTCACCTCGATAGAACCGTTAGAAGTCTGATGACTGACAATTCTGCTTAAGAAAAATTTCAGATGAATAATGTACCTTGAATACGCTAATGAATCTTCATCTATTTGATTTCCAAGATATTTCATTGTGATATCCACAATGTTGTTCACGCCCTCGAGCAATTCTCTTGTTTCAATATTTGTTTTTTCCTGAGACGCGACTATCAGATGGAAAGCAATAGATGTTGCTTCATCTTTTGGAAGATCTACATGCAGAGTTTCGTTGATATATCTGATAGCATACTTACCTACCTGGTACTCCTCTTTATAGAATCTCTTGATTTCTTCATTGAACAACTTAGGTGTGTTATTTCCCTCTTTGAATTGTTTAACGCTGAAATCAATATGATCCGAAAGACTGACAAGTAAGTTGACATTATATTTTTGATTTAATGTTTTCGTAGCATAATCAATAATATGTTGTGATACTTCAATCACTTCGAAAGGTACTTCTTCAAATAAAGTAAGATTTAAATTTTTCTGCCTGTCCAGATAAATATATGTCCTCATAATTTCTTCAGGATAGACAATATCATTCTTACTTTTTTTAAACCCCAGTCCCTTTCCTATCGCTATCATTTCACGGCCGTTTGAATCTTTAACGATAACAATATTGTTGTTCACAACTTTAAATGTCCTGTACACCTGTTTATCTAACTCCAGCATGATTCTCCTTCCCCAATACAAATTAAAAAGGCAAATTCAAACATTTAGTTTACCACCTCCGATAAACCTAATGTAAGAATTTGCCTTAATAGCTTAGATTAAGTAACAAGTCTTAATTTGTATTACGCTGTAAGTATAGCTGGTACCGCTTTCAATTTCAATACATTTTTAGTTTTTTCTTAGTCTTTGGAATAATATTGTTACTATTCACCGATAAGTGAAAATAAAGAGAGCAGGCAAATGATTTAACAACATCAAGTCCTGCTCTCTT
>CAKVIS010000041.1 GCA_934754415.1 uncultured Bulleidia sp. | reverse complement strand
CTCTTCGCTGAGTGCTTGAGTATCTTACCTCACTTCTTCTTCTCTTGCAATACTTTTTTTATCTTTTTTATAAAAAAGTTCTTCAATTTTCTTGAAGAACAAAAACAATCCTTTAAAATGCGTTGCCTTTACCGGTGTTTTCCTTGCTAAAAAAATCCAATGCTATCTGTATATCCCTCTCCCAGACTCTCCATTCGTGATTGCCTGGTCCCATTGTCCACTTAACTTCCAGATTTATTTCTTTCAAGAATTGTTTAAACGATGCAATTTCTCCGGCAAAAATACTATCCTCTGTTCCACAGGCAAATAGTAATTCAGGAAGTTTCGACAAATCAGCCTCCTTCAATTTCCTTCTCAGGTTATAATATGAATTCATATATGCTTCTACAGAACCCATATTATGCATACAGTTATACAACCTTTGGTTTTGATGCATAACGTCGCTGTCAGCAATCACTTCATCAAGCGTCAAAGAATACAGTTTTTCAAACTTTTCTTTTTGATTTTCCATATCAGAAGGAATAAATGATAAAACTGCCGCTTTAGAAAACAACTGTGGATACTTTAACGCAAACATCAGCGTACCTTTACCGCCCATCGATAAACCTGCAATAAAGTTGTCCTCTCTTTTTTCCGAAGCTGGAAACCAGTTATATATCATTGGCATCAGCTCCTCGGTTATATATTTATCTGCATTTAAACCAAGAGTAAATGTTTGCCAGTTTTCATAATCTGCATTTCCTATCCCAGGCATTACAACAATAATTTCTCTTTCACATGCATACGTTTCAATATTACTTTTACGTATCCAGTCAGAATATCCACCAAATGTTCCATGTAACAACCATAAAACCTTATACTTTTTTTTATTCCCATAAAACTGCTGGCAACTTATGTCTCTAGGTTTATCAGGCATAATAATATTTACATTCTGATTACTGCCCATATACGCCGATTCAAAGTCTAATGTTATTAAAGCCATATTTGTTCTCCTGTCTAGTGTTAATGGTTATTATAATCTGATTTTGTTAATAATTCTATATACTTTTGATAATATTCATGAATGCTTTTTTTATTAAACGGAGGCTGTTCTGTCTCCATCTGTTTCAATAATTCCTGCATTTGTTTTTCAACTATTTCCTTGATATCCTTCGAATAATGCATCAACTTTCCGTGTTCATCATACTCATCCTCATCAAGAATCTGATAGCTTCCATCAGGATATAATTTCACATCCAGATCATAGTCAACATTCTTTACAGCTTCTCCATCATATACACTTGGGGAAGCAAGATTACAATAATAATACACTCCTGTATGTCTGATCATAGAAATAACATTCCACCATCTATCATCATAGAAAAAGCAGATTGCAGGCTCCCTTGTCAACCATTTTCTTCCATCAGATTCAATCACCCAGGACCTGCTTGTCACTGCAACTATATGTGAGCTGTCTGCCTCTATCACAAATCCCTTACACCACGTTCTGTGTAAAGAACCATCATGTTTAAAACTTTGAATATATACATAACTTCCAACTTCAGGTATTTTTCTTTGATTCATAGCTTATTTATTTTACCTTCTATCTGCATAAAAGAAAACCCTTCAAAGAAATACCTCTTTAAAGGGTCTAAATTCTATTCTATTGATGCAAATGCAGACATTTTTTCAAGTCTTTTTAAAAGCAGAACTACGATTATTGCGCATACAAAGCATGTTGCAAGGTTATACCATGCATTATACCCTAAAGAGTATATCCATGCTGCACTACTGCCGGCAACTGCATTTTCCGGTGGCCAGAAATAGACACCGCTAAGAACCTGTGATGCATATTTAATGCAACTCACAACAATAATTCCAAGCACCTGTTTCCAACTCGTTCCTTTTCCAAAAACACTTGCACACCCGCATACCATCAAAGGAATCAGATAATCCAAAGCAAACTGAGGAACGTTTAACCAATACACTGGAAACCCAAGAATGAAGGACAGCAAAAATCCCATCAAACCTGTTAACGCACCATACTTCCACCCAAGATGGAAGGAAGCAATGTAAATAGCCACAAATTCAATTTCAATAGAACCACCTTGCGGCATTTTTAAGAATGGAATGAATTCCCCGACAAATTTCAGCAGACAATATAAAGCCGCATACATTGCCATGTAACAAATAATTCTGACCGTTTTATTCTTCATAAAAAAATACACCTCCGTTTTCTGAAGGCGCAAGAAGTTTTTGAACTCCCTACGCTAGTTTTACCTAGATCAGGTGATAAGGGTCTATCTCAGCTTAAAGCACCCCTGTTCACGTCATTTATTATACTCTGCAAAAAAAAGATATGATATACTAATTTTCGTTATGAAAAGAACAATATTAAATGAGCAGATCGTCGCTCTTTTAGACGAATCAGATATGATTGCTGCTTTGAGCAATGTATCTGCATGTATTGCAATGAATTATACCAACATCAACTGGGCAGGGTTCTATTTTGTAAAAAATAACGAATTGGTTCTTGGCCCGTTTCAGGGAAAACCGGCATGTACTCATATTGGATATGGAAAAGGAGTTTGCGGTACTTGCTGGGAAACTTTGAAACCACAGCGTATTGAAGATGTATTATCTTTCTCCGGTCATATAGCCTGTGACAGTGCAAGCAGGTCCGAGTTATGTGTCCCTGTTATTGTCAATGGTGAAATGGTAATAGAAATTGACATTGACGCACCTGTACCTGGCAGATTTACAGAAGAAATGGAAAAAGAAATGCTGCAAGCCGCAGAAGATATTTCTTCTGCATACTTACAGCATAAGTGGTCTGTTATTTAACGATATAATTCGTAAATTGAATTTCTTTCTAAATACTGGATCATTGCATCAATTGCAACATCTGCAGAAAAGAATTGGATATGACTTCCACTACAAGCAATCTCCTGGATTGCTTTTTTCTTTTGCAGTTCCGGTTTAACTTTCATAAAAATGTCACTATCTGTATCAAGATCTAAATAAGATGTCCATCTTGGCCCATTTTTAGAATCAATGCAAGCTCCATTTATGATAATCGGACGGTTATCTGTTCTATATTCCGCAAGGTGCATACATGTTGTTTTATTCATTTCGCATCCAATCAGAAGTACATATCCTTTCATTTCATATAATCTTGCCGCAGGACTTTCTTCCGCAAGAGGAAAATGCAAAGATTGCCTGTTACAAAGTAACTTGGCATATTTGCCCCACGCAGCATAAGAAACTGAAGGATGAGCCGTAGTAACAACCCCTTGTCTTCTTCTGAAATTTTCAACCACAGCACCCATACCTAGTGCATCATTTTCGTTTGGATCATAAGGAGGAATAGCTCTTCTCACACTGGAATATAAATACGGCTCTATTGCAGGATTGTTCCAGTTGCTTGGTTCTGTATTATCATACACATGTGTCGGCATCAGAATTGTCCCGTCCTCTGTAATCACTTCCATAAGAGCATCTACAATTGTCCGAGCGCCACCAACAACGTATTCAAAAGAAGACAAAGATGAATGAACTTCAACAAGCTGCCCTTTTTTTATTCCAAGCTGTTTGAAGCAGGCAACAAGCACATCTTTTGTTACCGGCTTACTTACAGTTTTATCAAGGGCATACGACATTATAGTTTACAATATTCCTTTGCAATTTCACATCCGACAGCGGCATTATTAAATACCAGACGGATATTAGAATCCAAAGACTTTCCTTCAGTGATCTCTGCAATCTTAGCTAACAGGAAAGGTGTGCATTCTTTACCATGAATTCCTTTTGCGTCCATTTCAGCCAAGGCTTCGGAAATAGCCTTATTAATCACATCAGTAGGCATAGCATATTCTTCAGGAATAGGATTTGTTACAAGAACTCCACCATTCAGACCAAGCTCCCTTTTAGCCTTGACAATCTTCGCTGCATCTTCTGCGTTTTTAAGTGCATAATCCACTTTCAAGCCCATACCGTTATCACGGCTGTAGAAAGCAGGAAGATTTTCAGTCTGATATCCTAAAACAGGAACGCCCTTTGTTTCCAGAACTTCCATTGTAAGTTTCAAATCAAGAATAGCTTTAGCACCTGCACAGATGACAGTAACATTTGTTCTTCCGAGTTCTTCAAGATCTGCAGAAATATCAAATGTTTCCTGAGCTCCACGATGAACGCCACCGATACCACCTGTCACAAAGAATTCAACGCCTGCTTTTGCCGCAAGAATCATAGTAGTTGCAACAGTAGTTGCTCCCCATGACTTTTCAGCAAGAACAATAGGAAGGTCTCTTCTGGAAACTTTTGGAATACTCTGCCCTCTCTTACCCATTTCTTCAATTTCTTCAGCAGATAAACCTACAACACCAACACCATCAACGATACCTACAGTTGCAGGAATACAACCATGTTCGCGGATAATGGATTCCACCTTCATGGCAGTTTCCACATTCTGCGGATAAGGCATACCATGAGAAATGATTGTACTTTCCAGCGCAATAACAGGCTTGTTTTCTTCTAATGCTTTTGCAACTTCTTCACTAACTCTAAAATTCATAACTTTTTCTCCTTTATCTCCATATTATCAATTTTCTTTTCTACATCTTTTACATTTAAGCTTCTTCTGTTTACTGCATCCTGTTCTATCACAGATACGGAAGCACTGATAGCAAACTTTATAGCTTCATGAGGTTCAATACCCTCCAGTCGTTTAGATACATAGGCCCCAAGCAGCGTATCTCCTCCACCTGTCGCATTTTCAAGTTCTATTCTTCTATGAGTGTACCATACTTTCTTTTCTGGCGTACCTAGCAATAAACCCTTATCTGCCATAGATATCAGTATTTCTTTAACACCCAGATTCAAAAACCATTCCAGACTTTCTTGTGCAGTTTTTTCATCTGTGATTTCAATGCCCGTCAATTCCTTTGCTTCATATTGATTTGGTTTAAATATCGTAATACCTGGCAAAACCGCTTTCAGACGTGAAGCCTTGTTAGCACTGACAGGATCTGCAGCTATGGAACAATGTGCATGCTTAACTATGTATTCTATGCACTCCATATCCAGATTGGCATCAATAATAATGCTGTCCTCAGATCCTAGAGAATGCAGAACATTTTCAAGCATCTCTTCATCCATTTCTCTCAAGATACGCATATCGCTCATAGCAATCTTCATATCTCTGTTATGATCCAATATAGCAATATACATGGAGCTAGGAAGAGTATCTACAATCTTGGAATAAGAACAATCCATCCCAAGCTGCTCACAGTCTTTCTTCATCATCTGTCCATAGTTGTCTGAAGAAAAACAACTTACAAATCGCACTTTCTGATCTAGCAAAGCACAAATCTGAGCAATATTTCTACCTACCCCTCCATAAGAAAGAGCTATTTTTCCAGGATTAGAATCATAATTGCGCAATGGATTATTACTTGAACCGCAAATATCAATATTTGCACCACCAATGACACATACTACTCCCATTATTTCCTCCTTCTAACACGAGAATATTTTACCATTGTCTTGTCTAAGAGTCATTCTCTTTCTTTTTTTTAAAACATTGATAAAATAAAAGTACAAGTTGAGGTTGATCATGCAGATATTAGAATCATCAGAAGATTATTTAGAAGCCATTTTAATGTTACAGGAAAGAAACGGTCATGTACGTTCTATCGATATTGCCGATGAATTAAATTACTCTAAAGCCAGTATTTCTGTTGCGATGAAAAAGTTAAGAGAAAACGGATATATATCCATGGCCAAAGACGGAAATATCACCTTATGTGAATCGGGGAAAAAGATTGCTGAGCATGTTTATGAGCGTCATAAGCTTTTCACAGAATACTTCATTTCTCTTGGTGTAGATCCTGTCACAGCAAGAGAAGATGCGTGCAAAGTAGAACATGATTTAAGTGACGACACTTTTGAAAGAGTCAAAAATCATATTAATTCCTATTTATCAAAGCTGAAGTAGAGAAAAGGATAGTTTCCTTCATTACGGTAACTATCCTTTTATAATGACATAAATCTTTCCCAGTTGCAGAAATACGCACCTTCAAATTCAATTTCAAGACGCCATGTATGATCCTCAACAAGCATAACACAGACAGCCAGATGATTTTCAATATACAATTCATCAATTTCACATCCATTCATGTGTTCCAGATCAAAATAAATATCTTCCTTTTTAACAGGTCTGTCATGTTTCTGATCAATTAGTTTTAAATCAGCATCATACACTGAATACCCCTCTTCAATTAACTGTATATTCATCAGCTTTGGAAAATGCAGTCTGAACTCATTTGTTCTTTTTGGAACAATGTCCTTATTGTATGGATTGGATTCAGAAATCAATACCTGATTACATATAACAGTTATACCATCCAAAGAAGTTCTCACCTCCTGAAACACAGCCTGTTCAAACGAAAAAGTTTCAATCGAATTCTCAATAGTATACATAAATGCCTCCTACGCAAATATAAAGCAAATACAGCCAGCCACAACAATAAATCCTAAGGCATACGGTATTGTTTTTGAAAGTATCCTGCTTTCCTGTCCTTCCAGACCAACTGCAGCACAACCTATTGCTACAGACTGAGGAGAAATCATTTTCCCAATACCTCCTCCTACTAAATTTGCAGCAGACAACCACACTTCGCCAACACCAACAGCACTTGCTGTCTGCACCTGTAAAGGTCCAAATAAAACAGCGGTAGAAGTACCAGAGCCCGTCACAAAACCGCCAATCATGCCAATAACAGGAGAAATCAACGGATAGAATGAACCTGTAACAGATACCAGAATGACTGCTATTGTAGTAATCATGCCACTATATCCCATGATTTTTGCAGTTGCCAGCACTGAACAGATTGTAAATACTGTTTTCAGGTTTTTCTTTAAAGTATCCAGAAACACCTTCCAGATAGTTCCATAAGATGCTTTTTGAATTCTTCCCCCGATAATACCTGCAACAGCAATTTTCACACCTGGACAATCAAGCCATGCAAAAGATAACGTGCCAGGGTTGATACCAGAATACACTGACAATTTTGTGGTTACAGCCGCAAGTGGCTGATGTATCACAGGAAACAGACTGGAAGTGCCAAGCAGAATGATAAAAATCAGTAAAAAGGGACTCCATGCACACAGTGCATCTTTTGCATCCAGACCAAATCCTGCAGGTTTTTCTCTGAGAATACTAAATACAACCATAATTACAAGACTTACAACTGAGCCAATAATATCCGGTAATTCAGGCCCGATTTTCATTGCTGCAAAAGCCTGAGGTACCACAAATGAAAGTGAAGCAACCAGACAAAACACCCAGTTCTTTTTCACTTCTTTAATACTTCCTGAAGCAATCATTACAACAATAAATGGCGTAATAAGGCACAGTATACACTGCATTAAGGCAATATTTCCAGAAATATTCACTACGGATAATCCTGTAATAGCTGCAGTCGTAGAAGTTGGAACCCCTACCGATCCAAAGGCAGTCGGGGTAGAATTTGCCACAAGACATGCAACTACAGTACGTAATGGATCATAGCCCATTGTCACAAGTATTCCTGCAGGAATAGCTACCGCAGTACCAAAACCTGCCATGCCTTCCATAAAATTTCCAAATCCACAGGCAATAATTAACACCAGTACCATAGGATCTTTTGAAACATTTGCCAGCATGGATTTAATATCTTCCATAGCTTTGGTCTCCAATGTCAGATTATATACAAACAAAGCGGCTATAATGACTACACATATTGGCCATAATGCATTGAGTACTCCCTCCAAAACAGCAGTTCCCACTTCCATTATTCCCATCTGAAACTTAAAAATCGCAATCAGCACAGTCAGAAGACAGGTAATGCCACAGGCTTTATATCCAGGCATTTTCAATATGCACAAAGCTACTATCAGCCACAATATCGGTAAGACGGATAACACAAATTCAATCATTTTTCTCTCCCCTTGCTTCACCATCCATAGTCTGTATTACTTGCCAGTAAAAGCAGATTCTGTTCTTCATCTGCTTCAACATCATCGGAAATAATCATCAATGTAGAATACTGAAAACAGCTATTAAGGACTTCCATTTCTTTTCGTAATGCTTCCCCTTCTAAAGAAGCCACAAAGTTTATGGCATAAATTCCTTTTTTACTCAGATGTTCCCGAATCATTTCCGTGGTATGCATATCCACGCCTACGGAATGTCTGCCTATATAAGCATCATTCACAATGACATCAAACTGTTTTCCACATTTTTCAAGCCAGGAAAAACCATCTCCCTGAACAAGTTGAAAACGTTCATTCTCTTCAATATCTTTCAGAAGAAAATACTGTCTTGCATATTCTACTATATCTTTACTCATTTCCGCTGCAGTAATAGTCCCCTGTTCCCTAGACAAAAATGTATACGGATAGCTAAAACCGCCAGATCCAATTAAATATACATCTTTGTCACCAGGCAAAAAGGACATGGGATATTTTAAACACTGTAAATACCCAAATACAAGCTCATCTTTTTTGTCTTCCTGCATATACATTGCACTTTCGAGACTTCCATCGATATATAGATAACGAATACCATCCTCTTCTTCAATCACCAGCTTACCGGTATCTATATTTTTATCTAACAGTCTCATAATGGATTTACCTGGAAAATATAAAATTTCAAATACGATGTTTCAGACATAGACCAGACAATAGGATGATCACTATTCTGCTGAGTAACAGAAACCTGCTTCAGTTCCACCCCTGCTTCAAGAGAAGCTTCTTTCAACATCTGTTCAAACAAAGCTGTTTCCATATAGCGACTGCAGGAACATGTTGCAAGATATCCATGATTACATTTCAAAACTTCCATTGCTTTCTTGTTTATCTGCTTATATCCATTGTAGGCTTTAAATACAGTTTTTCTGCTTTTTGTAAATGCCGGAGGATCCAGAATGATAAGATCATATTGATCAGGTTGTATTTCATCAAGATATTCAAAAACATCAGCCTGCACAAAATCTATATTTGTCAGACCATTCAGCTGTGCATTTCTTTTTCCCTGTGCCAAAGCAGTAGCACTGACATCCACACTGTCCACATGAATTGCATTGCCTTTAGCTGCATTTAAGGCAAATCCACCAGTATGAGAAAAACAATCACACACGCGCAATCCTTCAGACATTTCACATATCAGAAGTCTGTTTCTTTTCTGGTCAAGGAAATATCCTGTCTTCTGACCATCTTCTATATCTACATAGATTTTCAGCCCATTTTCGTGAATAATCTGTTCTGTGCCGCATGTGAATTCTCCATAAAATCCTTTATATAAAGGTAGAAATTCCTTTTCCCTTGCCTTTACATCATTTCTTTCATATATACCTTCAATCACCTGACCATCTTCTCGAAGTACTTTCAGTAAAGCTGCATATACCTCTGATTTTCTTTTTTCCATACCTGAAGAAATAATCTGAGTTACCAGTACACCATTGTATCGGTCCACTGTCAGACCAGGCAGTCCATCTCCGTTCCCAAAAATCAGACGCATATCCGACAAGTTATTTCTATTGGTTACTTTTCTGAAAGCATAGGCCTCACGTATTTTTTCTTCAAAAAAAGCATCATTGATTTCTACATTTCTGTCATGAGTAAGAATTCTTACAGTAATATGAGACTTTTCAGACACAAAACCTGTCCCAAGATATTCTCCGTCCTCACTGATGACATCCGCAATATCCCCCTCTTCGCAATCTTTCATGGATACCAGATTATTTCTGAACATCCACATCTGTCCACTCTTAAGAAAAGGAACTCCTTTTTCATTGACTATGACAACACCTTTTTTCATGCACTCCTCCATTGACTAAAACAGAATACCATAAACTCCGCTTGATTACGTATGTTTTCCTCATTACAATGGGAATAACGGAAAAGAAAAGGACAATACATATGAAAAACTATTATATTGAATCTATTACACAGCAGCTGATTAATCTGACCTCTATCCCATCCCCTTCAGGATATACTTCCAAAGCAAGTCAGTATGTTTATGATGTTCTGGAAGAGTTGGGTTACGCACCTGTCAAAACACGTAAAGGTAATGTGGAATGTGTCATCGGAGGAGAAGGAACCCCTCTTGTCTTAGCTGCACATGTAGATACTTTAGGAGCTATGCTCCGTTCTATAAAAGAAAACGGAAGACTGAAACCTACAACTATCGGTGGTCATCAATGGTCTACCGCTGATGGTGAAAACTGTATGGTATTTACACGCTCAGGGAAAATGTATACCGGAGTAGTTCTGAATAAAGAACCAAGTTCCCATGTAGCAAATACCAAAGTCGAAACAAAAGAAGAGAACATGGAGATCTTATTAGATGAAAATGTCTCTTCTCGTGAACAGGTAACTGCCCTGGGAATTGAAACTGGTGATATTATTGCTATGGATCCTAAAACTGTGATTACTCCAAGCGGATATATCAAATCCAGATTTCTTGATGATAAATTATCTGCAGCAATTCTTTTAACCATTGCAAAATGGGTGAAAGAAGAAGATATTGTTTTAAACAGAAAAGTTACGTTGATCTTTACAGTCTATGAAGAAGTGGGATTTGGCGGAAGCTGTGTTCCTGAAGATACAGAAGATATGTTATCTGTAGATATGGGATGCGTTGGTGACGATCTTGGCTGTACAGAAAGAATGGTTTCCATCTGTGCAAAAGATTCAGGTGGTCCATATAACTACGATCTGATTACAGAACTGTCAGCTATCTGTAAAGCTAACAACCTGGATTACGCCATTGATATCTATCCTCATTACGGAAGCGATGTAGAAACCACACTGCGTGCAGGATATGATATCCGTCATGGTCTGATTGGACCTGGTGTATATGCCTCACACAACTATGAACGTTCTCATGTGGATGGAGCTAACAATACCTTTGTATTACTACAGAAGTTTATTGCTGATTAAGAATCCTCTCATAATCCTTCATGGAATGTGTCAGCCATACATTACCGCCTACAACACAATGATTTCCTACTTTGGTAGTACCACCAAGGATTGTTGCATTGGCATAAATGACTACATAATCCCCTATATCCGGATGTCTTTTTCCTGATTTAACAGGATTTCCAAATTCATCCAGTTCAAAGCTTTTTGCACCGATGGTCACACCCTGATACAGCTTAACATGGTGACCTATAGTTGCCGTTTCACCTATAACAATACCTGTACCGTGATCAATGCAGAATGAATGTTGAATAGTTGCACCGGGATGTATATCAATCCCGGTTTTTTCATGTGCATATTCCGTTAGAATTCTGGGAATCAAATCCACCTTGAGCTCATGAAGTGCATGGGCAATTCTGTAAATAAAGATTGCATAAAATCCAGGATAGCATATCAATACTTCTCTTTTACTTTTTGCAGCAGGATCACCATCATAAATTGCCTGCAAATCACTTAATACCAGTTTTTTTAAAGTTGGTAAAGATTTCAAAAAACGCATTGCCGTTTCTTCCGGCATATATTTTGTTAACAACGTATGTAATACAGATATATCCACACTCTCTGTATATGTGTAATACTCAGGAAAAAGAAATTGCTGAATACGCTTTAACATATCCACAATCTCTTTTCTGGAAAGATATATCCCTTTTTCCAGATCAGAATCAGTAATGCTTTCAAGTTCTTTTACAATATCTTCCAGCATAGAATTACTCCGTAAACAATGGTGTGGAGTAGTACCTGTCTATGGAATCAGGCAGAATCACCACAATGTGTTTTCCTTCTTCTTTTCGTGCAATCTGTAATGCAGCAAACATGGCAGCGCCACTGGAAATTCCCACAAGAACGCCTTCTTCAGTACCAATCTTTTTACTTGTCTTATAAGCGTCCTCATCTTTCACTTTTGCTATTTCATCAATCAGATCAGTATTCAGAATCTGAGGAATAAACCCTGCACCGATTCCCTGAATACCATGTTTGCCTGAAGGTTCGTGAGATAATACTGCACTGGTAAACGGTTCTACAGCAACTACACGAACATCCGGATTTTTTTCTTTTAAATATTTCCCGATACCTGTTAAGGTTCCACCTGTCCCCACACCTGCTACAAGAATATCCACCTTACCTTGCAATGCTTCATAAATTTCAGGTCCGGTTGTAAGATAATGTGCTTTAACATTACTTTCATTCACAAACTGTCCGGCAACCCAGCTATTTGGAGTCTTTTCTGCTAATTCATTTGCTTTATCAATAGCCCCTTTCATACCTTTACTTCCATCACTGAGAATTACTTTTGCACCATAAGCAGCAATCAGCTTTCTTCTTTCCACAGACATGGTTTCAGGCATAACAATCCATACTTCATACCCTCTGTTTGTCCCCAATGAAGCTAAGGCAATACCTGTATTACCACTTGTAGGTTCAATAATGACAGATCCCTTTTTCAAGACACCTTTTTCTTCAGCATCCAGAATCATCTGCAAAGCAGCTCTGTCCTTTATGGAGCCGGTCACATTAAAATACTCCAGTTTTGCATACAATCTGGATTGCAGCTTCTCCTGTTGTTCCATATGTACCATTTCCAGTAAAGGTGTTTTACCAATGAATTCCTGTGTAGATGTATATACTTTGTTTTCCATTTTTCAATTCCTCCATTTATCAGAAACGACAAAAAACCAGCACTATGTTCATTTAGCACTGGTTTTCTTCGTTTACTTTATTAAATTAACATGAAAGTGTGTAGCTATGCACAATCCATAACGATAGACCAACCGGTGCCAGTATGTACATTGCTACAACAACACATTGCAAATACTACATTCTTCATAGCGCCGGTCTCCTTTCGTCGTTTCTATTTTTAGTCTACTACCAAATCGAAATTTGTAAACTGATTTGATTTATTCTCCGTATCCATCTGGATTCTTACTCTGCCAGTTCCATGCATCTTTGCACATATCTTCCAGAGTTTTTTCAGCTGTCCATCCAAGAACTTCCTTAGCTTTTGTCGGATCAGAATAACATGTAGCAATATCTCCAGGGCGACGTGGATCAATGACATAAGGAATTTCTTTTCCGCATGCTTTAGCAAAAGCGTGAATGATATCCAATACAGAATATCCTACACCTGTTCCCAGGTTGAAAATATTTACACCATTCAGTTTTTCAAATCCCTGAATAGCTTTTACATGTCCCTTTGCAAGATCTACAACATGGATATAATCTCTGACACCTGTTCCATCCGGTGTATCATAGTCATTTCCAAATACATGTACTTTTTCAAGTTTACCCGCTGCTACCTGAGCAACATAAGGTAATAAGTTGTTTGGAATACCCTTTGGATCTTCACCCATCAGTCCACTTTCATGAGCTCCAATAGGATTGAAATATCTTAATAACATCACTGACCATTCATTATCAGACTTGTAAATATCTGTAAGAATTCTTTCCTGCATAGACTTAGATTCTCCATAAGGGTTAGTTGTAACACCTAATGGGCATTCTTCCGTAATTGGAACAAATGCAGGATTTCCATATACTGTTGCACTGGAAGAGAATACAATCTTCTTACAACCATGATTTCTCATAACATCACATAATACTAATGTAGAGCCAAGGTTGTTTGCATAATATTCAATTGGTTTTCTTGTAGATTCACCTACTGCCTTATAGCCTGCAAAATGAATAACCGCACCAATATCCTCTTTGTCGAAAACTTTATTTAATCCTTCTCTGTCATTTACATCCAGATCATAGAATGTAGGTCTTTTCTCTGTAATTGTTTCAATACGATCCAATACAATTTCTTTAGAATTGTACAGATTATCCACAATCACTACCTCATAACCTGCTTTCTGTAATTCAACTACTGTATGAGATCCGATAAAACCTGTACCACCTGTAACTAATATTTTCATTTCACTATCTCCTCTTTGATTATTATAGTCTTATTTCCATGTATACTCTAATCAAAATTTTCATATATCTCTTTAAAAATAATGGCTATATTAGCAAATCGGTGAGATACTGCGGTTCAATAAATGAATAAATCTTTTGATTTCATATCTACAATACGGAAGAAGTCAGTTATCTGATGCATTCTTTTCTTGATGGATAGAAGGATCTCCTGAA
>CAKVIS010000040.1 GCA_934754415.1 uncultured Bulleidia sp. | reverse complement strand
ACAGTTACAGTTACAGCAAACAATACTGGTAAGGTATATGGCGAAGCAGATCCTGAACTCACAGCTAAGGTAGAAGGTACAATCGGAAATGATAAAGTTATCTTCAAGCTTGAAAGAGATCCAGGTGAAGATGTTGGAACATATGTTATCAACGTAACAGGTGATGAAGATCAAGGTAACTACCGTGTAACATATACTGCTGGTGAATTTGAAATCACACCTAAGTCCATTATTCCAGTTACACCTGAAGAACCAGGTAAAGACGCAAATATCACAGTAGAAACACCAGAAGACGTTAAGTACAATGGTGAATCTCAGCAACAGAAACCAGTCATCAAAGATGGTAAGGGTAATGTCCTTGAAGAAGGCAAAGATTACACATTGGAATTCTCTGAAGACACAACCAATGCCGGTACAGTTACTGTTACAGTAACAGGTATCAACAATTACGAAGGTACATTCGATGTTCATTACAACATCCTTCCTCGTGATATCACAATGACAAGTGGAAATGCTGAAAAAGTATATGATGGTACAGCACTTACAAACGGTGAAATCGTTATAACAGGCGATGGATTCGTAGAAGGTGAAGGTGTCACATACAATGTGACAGGTACTCAGACAGAAACAGGTTCCAGTGCAAATACATTCGACTATGCATTCAATGAAAATACACTGGCTTCCAACTATAAAGTCACAACAGTCAATGGTACATTAACAGTTACTCCTCAGACGGTTGTTCCTGTAACTCCTCCACAGCCTCCTGTAAATCCAGGACCAGAGGTAACTCCACAGGATACTCCAACAACAGCTGAAGTACAGACTCCTACAACAACCATTACAGAACAGAAGACTCCACAGACTGCTCCAAAGAAGACAGAGACAATCAAGAATGATCCAACTCCTGAGGCAGCAGGTAAAGCATACTGGGCACTGATCAATCTGATCTGCGCAGCTGTCACAGTAGTTCTTGCAATCTTCGCACTTCTTTCCAAACATAAGAAAGAAGATGCTAAGGAAGATGAAGACACAGATGCTCAGACAGTCATGAGTACAGAAGAAGACGAAGAAGATCCTGAAATCTCCAAACGTCACAGAATCTGGAAAGTTGTCGGTGCAGTAGACGCAATCGTTGCAGTTATCGTATTCTTCTTAACAGAAAATATGTCTCTGCCAATGACACTCACAGATAAGTGGACAGTATTGATGGTAGTATTTGCTCTCATCAGTGTTGTGACTACAGTATTTGCTAAGAAATGGCATAAAAAAGACGACGATAACGCAGAAAACAACGAAGAACAGAATACTCTTCAGAATGCTTAATCGATGAGTCAAACCAAAAGAACCCGGAAATTCCGGGTTCTTTACTGTATTGGCTGGTAAAAGCGGCGCTGTAAAATTGGATGAGGTCATCCAAAAAACAGTTCCAAAATAACATGAGGTGAGAAAACCTCAAGAAACTGAATAGCAGGCTCTAAACTTCCATAGGGTGAGTAACCCTGGAGGTTAAGAGCCTGCTTTTTAAGTAGTATAATGGGGTTTTCTTGCTATGTTGCCTCCCAAAAGGGATGTAAAAGGAAAAGAACCCATCATCATGTGAGTTCTTCATTCCTTTTGGTATGACAATTGCGATATTGTTTGCTGTTGCACCCCTGCAGAGCAGCTGATCATTCTCGCAATCACTGACTGGATTTTGATTTTGAAAGAGACAATGGTTCTGCACGGAAAGTGGCTTCGGTATCCAGAACATACATGATTCTGTTACGGAACCTGTTCCAGTTGGTGTAACCGTTGGCGTTCTTCTTTATCGTCTTGATAATCGAGTTCTTGTTTTCGATAATCGCATTATTCATCTTTTTTGGTTGGACTGCCACACGGCCTGTGTCCTTATCGACTTTGTATTCATAGTCTACTATGATGAATGAATTGATGATTTCCTGTTTCCAGTTTCTTAGTGTTCTTGAAAACCGAATCATTTCACTGACACCGGATTCACTGAAATCCTGTATCAGTTCATCCAGCTTTTCACTGGCGGTATCATAAGTGACATTGTCATAAAAGTCTGTAACTTCATCCTTCAGAATCCATGCGGCTGTAAGGTCAGGATGAATCTTTAACAGCCTGGAATAAATATCGTAATAATTCAGATACTGGTTAAGACGACGATTAAATACTTTCTGTACATTTGGGTCAAACAATGGAAGTTTGCCTCGTGCCTTTAACTTTTTCTTTTTCTCTTCAGATTCTTCATTTTTAAAAATCATCCATTTGAATTTTTTTAACAGGTAATACTCATCAGATGCTGTGCCATACTTTTTCATTATCCTGATTCTGACGTCATCTACTTTTCTGTTAAGCTCCTGAATCATGTGATAGTGATCTACACAGTGGGTGCTGTTTGGAAAGTAGATATGTACGATGTCTCTGTATGTAGTGTACATATCAGAGCAGCAGTATCTGACTTTTTTTCTTTCTTCTATCGATATATTTCCAAAATAAGACTGAAGATTACTTTTGTGTCTTGAATCCAATACATCTATAGGAGTCTGTTTCTGGTAATCAAGCAATACACAGACAAATTTGGAGGTCTTAGTTCTGAAAGCATATACTTCATCAAAATTGATCATTTCTGGAAGAGTATGCCTTGATATCTGTACATGTTCATCAAAAATGGAAGCTGCTGATGTAGGAGATATATGATAACGTTCAGCTACAGAAGCGAAAGTTTCTGTAGATTTCTTCAAATCAGTAAGAATATTGATGACGGTTTTGATAGATATCTTTCTTCCCTGGAAAACAAACGGGTTCTTTTCATAGTATGTTCTGTGACAAACAGGACATACATACCTTCTTGCATGATAGTGAAGGGTACATCCTCTGTCAGAGAGAATAGAATGAGTGATTTTCTTTAAAACATAATTTTTTATCTTTGGCTGATCGTATCCGCAATCCGGACATCTGATAGAATGGGGCGTAAGAAAAACATCCACAATGGCATCATTACCGTCTCGTATGTATTCAATGGATTGAATGTCTTCGTTTTCTAAACCGAACAGACCAATGATAAACATTTCATTATCACTGAGTGGTCTCATAATAAGTGTTTCCTCCTGTACAGACAGTGTAGAAAAGGAAGACAACAAGAAGAAGTTAAGGCTATGTGGTTTACATAAAAGATATAGAACAGTTACGTGATTGCATGAAAGGATGATGGAATATTTCAATACATCGCTTGTGAATCAGTGCATCGAAAGGAATGAAGTAAGAATATATACGGTCTTTCCAGTATCTTCTGAAAAGACGCAGAATGTACAGGATGTATTCTACAGATACATAAGGAATCAGAGTATGGAGTTGTTGTATAGTTCTGAGTTTCTTTTCTTTGATAATCAAAAGAATGGATTCCAGAGGAAGACGGTAATACGGGACAAAACAGGAAAGTAACAGAGCGTGAGTCTTACCGCAATGCCTGCATTTAACACGTTTGATGAGAATAGATATTTTTCCATCTTCAGTAAAGAACTGGTGAGTGTAATAGCCATGGACGGTAGTACCAATGTGATGGCAGGAAGGACATTTCAGAATCGTAAGATCGATAGAGCAGATAATAGAAGAATAAGCAGCCTGAAGATGGGTATCGATATTGACATGTGAAGAATGAATGATTATCATGAAATTGTTCTGGTGAACAAGGTAGAAGGTTATCTTTGGCGGATTAAGATTCTACCTTTTTATTATGTCTGTGTAATACTGGAGTTCACGCTCTCCTTTGGATAATCATAATATGAAAAAGAAAAGAAGTGTGTATAAAATGCATACATCACCTCAAGAAAGTGGATTAGTATATCCAGAATTTGATTTTGAAAACCTCATGAACTTTTAGAGGAGGCTCTGACCTCATCTAGTTTTGGATATTCGTAAAAGCTGCGTTGAATTGGCATTTTTTTGTGTAGTATACTTGTGTCAAAAACATCAGGAAATCAAGAAAGGAGCTGAAAGATTATGGTGAGGATTTTACCAGTATCTGATTTGAAAAACTATAATGAAGTTCTGAAAAATTGTCATAAAGGAGAACCACTGGATTTTGAAGATTATGAATGTGATTACGCACAGAAAAATCTTCTTCTGAAGTTGCAGGAAGCGGAAGAAGCAGTGAAAGATGGTGAGGGCTGGCTAAATCTGGATGAACTGAAAGCCCTCGTGGGGGAATAAGGTCATAAAAAGCTCCAAGATAACATGAGGCAAGAAACTCTCAGGAAATTCAATAGCAGGCTTTAAACTTTCATAGGGTGAGTAACTCTGGAGGTTAAGAGTCTGCTTTTTAAGTAGTGTATTGGTTTTTTGCAATGTTATCTCCAAAAGGGATAGAAAAGGAAAAGTACAGCAATACTCATACGTATTGTTGTTTTCTATAGTAAAATAATGTTATGAAAAGATGGCGTTTATGGTTAAAACTTCTGAGTGTTTTCTGCATATGTCTGTGTGTTACAGGTTGCAGTCATGCTGAGGAAAAGAATCCTGAAAGTAAGAGTTATACAATAGAAGAAATACTATGGCCAGGTGCAGATGGAGTACTTGTGGATGGTAATGAGTATGTGCAGATAGATTATTCCAATTATTCTCAGGGATACTTCATGTTAAAGACATTGACAGAAAATCATGCGGCTTTAAAACTGCAGGTATTTCTTGGAGAAGAAAAATATACGTATGATATTCATAAAGATCTGGAATATGAAGTGTTTCCGTTCAATATGGGAGATGGTACATATACCATCAAAGTATATGAAAATGTGGAAGGAGATCAGTATGCACTTCTATGGAATACAGATATAGAAGTGACACTGGACAGTGAGTTTTTACCATTTTTATATCCTAATCAGATAGTGGATTACACACAGGATACCGCCTGTTTAAAGAAGTCTTTTGAACTGGTTGCAGAGGATACTACAGACCTTGAAAGGGTCAGAGATATCTACAATTGGGTTATAGATACCATTACGTATGATTATGATAAGCTCGATGAGATAGAGGGAAAGTTTGTATTACCCGTACTGGATGATGTGTATGCAAAACAGAAAGGTATCTGTTTCGATTATGCGTCGCTTCTTGGGGCAATGCTAAGGGTGCAGCATATTCCTACAAAGGTAGTGACTGGTATGGTAGATGAAGGATATCATGCCTGGGTGGAAGTCTATATAGAAAATATGGGCTGGATCAAACCACACATCTACTTTAAAAGAGGGGAATGGACATCTATGGATCCTACCTATGCGTCTATGGACAGTACGTATGATGGACCTTATGATGTGAAATATACGTATTAAGAGGAATCGTGTATGAAAAAGATTGATGAACTGGAAAAAGCACAATTTTGTGAACAGCTGGAAATGATACTGAATGGCGGACTGAGTGTAGAAGAAGGATTGCAGGCTGTTATTCCACAAATCAAAGATGTGGAATACGCCAAGGCTTTGAAGAATATTCTTTCTGATATGGAGAAAGGATCTTCTTTTTCCAAAGCTTTAAGTACATCAGGTATGTATGACAGGTACTTTGTGCATATGGTGGAAGTAGGAGAAACCAGTGGATATCTGGATAAAGTCTTTCATGAACTGAGTCTGTATTATCATCGTATGTACGATACACAGGAAAAGGTTCAAAATGCCTTAACGTATCCTGGTATCTTAATAATGATGATGCTGGCAGTGATTATTGTCATGTTGTGGAAGATATTACCTTTGTTTCAGTCTGTACTCAGCAGTATGGGACTGCAGATGAGTGGCACTTCTCTTTTCCTGTTTGAAACAGGAAAGTGCTTTGCTTTGATTTCTCTTGTGATATTAGTGATTGCTTTTGCTATCTGCCTGTATATCTATATCTCAATACGTGTATCTCATACTTCATTTACAAAAGTTTTACAGAAGTTTATTTTCACAAAGTCTCTTGCGTATGATTTAAGTGTTGTGCAGTTTGCCTATGCGTTATCTTTGTTATTAAACAGCGGATACCGTCAGGAGGAAGCATTGGATATGTGTTCTTCCATGTGTGAAGACATACGTGTAAAAGAAAAGATAGATGCTGTATCTTCAGGGCTGAAACAGGGATTATCCATGAAAGAATGTCTTGTGGAAGAAAAAATCTTTAAAGAAACCTACAACAGAATTCTGATTATTGGATTAAAGAGCGGTCACTTTGAATCTGCCATGCAACAGATAGCTGTGGCTTATGAAAAGGATATAGATTACAGTATCCAGAAATTACTGAATATCATTGAACCGACTCTGGTTATCTTATTATCCTGTATTGCAGGTATGATTTTACTGGCAGTGATGTTGCCATTGAGTGGGATTATGGCAGGCTTATGAGGATATACAGAAAGATACTCTGTCTGTTTGTCTGTGTGATGTTTCTCAGTATTTTTGCAGGTATTTCTGCTTCAAAGAAATCTTATGAAAGACATCAGCTGACTGCGATAGAAGAGAATATTAAAAAAGCCGCGCTCACCTGTTACAGCATAGAAGGCTATTATCCTTCAAATATCCAGTATCTGAAAGATAACTATGGTCTTGTGATAGATGATTCTAAAATCAATGTGTTTTATCAGGCAGCAGGGGCCAACCTGTTTCCGGATATTCTGGTGACATATAAAGGTAAATAACTAAAGTAAAGAAAGGAGATGCAGGGATGAAGAAAAATACACTCAGTCAGGTAGTGTTATCTTTACTACTATGTATGATGTTTGTACTTGGCAGTGTCTTTATGCTTATGTATGGGGCAAGGGCCTATGCAAAAGGAACTGCATCTATGCATGCAAGAGAAAACGAGCAGATTCCTCTTGCTTACCTTTCTACTAAAATTTATCAGGCTGAAAACCTCGACAGTATTGAAGTGAAAGAGGGGGTGATCACGATTCATTCTCAAGGGTATTCCACAAGTATGTATTATGAAAATCATGCTTTGTATGAGCTGGTATACAAAGGGGATAAAAAGATGTTGGAAGGTGGCACAAAAATCTTTGATGTCCAGGATTACTCAGTATTCCAGCAGAAAGATGTCTTTTATATCACCGTCAATGGAACAACGATGAAAGTGAGGAAGGTATCATGAAAAAGAATACGAACTTTCCTTTCCTGCTGGAACTGTTGTTGGACATTGTGATGTTTACCGTATGTTCTGTTGTCTTTGTATCCTTATTTGTCAGTGCAAAACAGAAAAATACTCTGGCAGATGTGCAATACAGAGCTTCTGTAGAAGTGGGTAATCTTGCAGAGGAACTTCAGCAAAACGATATGGAAGAAACCTGTATACAGAAAGAAGGATATGTTGTTTCCATAGAAAAACAGCAGAATGTATATACGATTATTGCCATAGATGATAACGGAAATACCCTGGAAAAAATACGGGTGAGAAAGATGGGTGGTAAGTATGCGCAAAACGGATAATACCACGGTTTCCATCGGTATTGGACTGCCTACACTGATGATGATCTTCACAGTACTTTGCATGACGGTATTTGCCTGTATTACCTACCTTCAGGCAACGTACAATGAAAAGGAATCCAGAAAGATAGTGGAAGCTTCTCAGGAATATTATGAAGCGGAATTTCAGGCAAGTACGTTATATGAAAAAATAGCACAGAATCCTGAAGATTTGGAATTGTTTCAGGAAAACGACATAGAGCATGAGGGTAATATTTACCGGTATTCTGTTATAATAAATGAAGGCAAAAGGTTACAGGTAACTTTGGAACTTGCAGAAGAGCTGAAGATACTTCGATGGCAACAGATAAGTCAGGCAGAGGGTGAATATTCTCTGCAGGGATTTGCAGATTAAAAGGTGGCGATGTATATGAATATAGTGGATACACTGAAACAGGCAATAGAAGATAATGCCAGTGATATTTTTATCGTTGCCGGTGCAAACATATCCTTTAAAAAAGCAGGTGTTATGTATCCTGTATCTTGTACTCCTGTTACACCGACTGAAACAAGAGCTCTTGTGGAACAGATTTATCAGTTAAGTAACGGTATTCAAAGAAGTATTCAGATACTGGAAGAAAACGGAGAAGATGATTTCTCTTTCTCCTTAAATGATCTTGGAAGATTCCGTGTCAATGCGTATTATCAACGAGGCTCCATGAGTGCAGTATTACGTGTTGTACGGTTTGAACTGCCAGATCCAAAAGAATATCATATTCCATCTTCTGTACTGGAAGTATCTTCTTTAAACAAAGGCCTGGTGATTGTGACAGGACCTACAGGCAGTGGGAAAACCACTACCCTTGCCTGTCTTGTGGATGAAATCAATAAAACAAGAAACGGGCATATCATTACTATTGAAGATCCGATTGAATATCTGCATAGACATAAAAAATGCATTGTTTCTCAAAGAGAAGTGGGACATGACACAAAAGATTATCTGTGTGCCTTAAGAGCGGCTTTAAGAGAAGCTCCGGATGTAATTCTTGTAGGAGAAATGAGAGATCTGGAAACTGTCAGTGTGGCATTAACTGCAGCGGAAACAGGACATCTTGTACTGTCTACCTTACATACATTGGGTGCAGCAGAAACCATCTCAAGAATCATAGATGTTTTCCCTGTACAGCAACAGGAACAGATACGTGTACAGCTGACCATGACATTGCAGGCAGTGATATCCCAGCAGTTATTGCCTGCATCAGATGGAGGTATGGTACCTGCCTATGAAGTAATGAAGAGCACTCCTGCCATTCGTACACAGATTCGTGATAACAAATTACATCTTATTGAAAATACAATGCTTGCCAACAAAGATACAGGTATGATTACCATGGATGATGCTTTGGTACAGCTGTATAAAGAAAATCTGATTGATAAGGATACTGCATTGCAATATGCAGTACATCCTGACATGGTCTTACGAAAATTCTAAAAATGGGAGATACACATATGGAAAACAAAGTATATAGATTTCAGTTATTTGGTGGATTGATTTTAAGAGTTGAAGATCGTACCTATGTATTATCTGACATACTGGAACAGCAGTTATGTGCGTTGCTTGCTTTCTTTGTCTGTAACCATAAACAGTCTGTTTCCAAGGGAAAGATTATAGACAGTTTCTGGCAGGAAAGTGAAAATCCTGCGAATGCGTTAAAGTATGCCGTACACAGATTACGTGCGGGTTTAAAGAAGATTGGTGGAGATCTTGATGAAAATGTCATCATCACTACAGCTTCTGGCTATCAGTTAAATCCGGAAATGGAAGTTGAACTGGATACTGAAGAATTTGAAAAACTGGTATTAAAAGGGAAATCTGAAAAGAAACTGTTACTTCTGGAACAGGCATGTGACCTGTACCACGGGGATTTTATGGAAGGTTCCAAAGAAGAATGGGTGCTTGTGGACAGAGGGTACTATACTTCCATCTTTACACAGTTATGCCATACCATGGCAGAGCACTTCATGAAAAAGAAGCAGAATGAGAAAGCCATTGAGTATTGTGAAAGAGGATTAAGAACAGATGAGTTTTCTGAAGCTTTAATCTACACTTACTTAAAAGTACTGATTCTTGAGAAACGTTACAGCTATGCGCAGACCTTCTATGATGCTATCAATGCAAAGTATAAGAAGAGACTGGGATTCTCTCTGGATACTTTAAATAAAGAGTATTCTTTCAAACATCTTCTGAGTCAGCATATTGTAGAAGATGAGTCTGAAGATACAGAGGAAATCACATTGACTCTTGGAAAAGAGGCTGTGGTAGGACCTATGGTAGTCAATGAAAATGTATTCAATGTACTATGCGAATATGAAATGAGAAATATCAGCAGAAATCCTGTGCCGGAATATGTCATCTGTATGATACTGGAAACGAAAAAACAGTATGAAGATTCCATCATGCATTTACTGATGAATATTCTGGAGATGTCTTTCAGAAAGAATGATGTGATTACAAAACTGTCAGATAATAAAGTGGCTTTACTTGTAAGACTGGCACATGAATCTGATGTGGAAATCTTATATAACAGAGTCAATGCAAGATTGTCTGAACAGATTGAAGAGTATTCCTATCATCTGACCTATGTCATTCGTCTGACAGCAGACAGTTATCATAAATAATCCCTGTAAGTGGAATGAGTTCTCTCACTCCACTTTTTGTATGGCAAAACAAAAGGAAGCTGTTGAAGCTTCCCAAAGTTATAACAGATTGTACTTTTTGACACCTTCTGTGATCAGCCAGCGATATAAGAAGTATGTTGCAATACTGGTGAGCAATGTCCATAGGAGGACTAAGACAGAAGGAGACAGAACAGTATTTGCCATCAGGTAATACATCAGTGCAAACAGTGCAGGATACAGCCATCCTCCAAGCATGGCAACCATCGAACAGCCACTTTGCTTGATGACGGTCATCTCATTTGTCCAGGATAATGTTGGCATGCAGAGATTTAAAATGACATCCAGAAAGGAAAAGAAGATGCTGCAGGCAAGAATGCTGAGGATATTGAAAGGGGATACTCCCATTACCATGGTGACTATCGTACTGCAAAGTACTGCAGGAATACATGTAAATAAGGCATGGAAAGTGACTTTGGATAACAGGATGTCTTTGGTGGAAACAGGAAGACTCTTAGTGACCCATAGATGTTTTCCTTCTAATGAGATAGTACAGCCGCCCATAAAGTTACTTGGTATCAGAAAGAAGAATACCCCTAAGATAAACGCATCTGTTAAAGAAGGATCCACAAATGGAAACATGTAGTAGAGGAAATCTCTTTTTAAGAGTATGGAAACTGTACACACAATCATCAATAAGATACCCATACCTGCATTTAACATATAGGTGGCACTGCTTGTGAACCTTGTGATTTCTTTATTGACTAAGGCACGGAAAGCAGAGTTCTGTTTTAGCTGCAGGTGTTTTGTCTTAAGACGACTGGTCTGTTGAGAGCTGCTGGCAATCTTTAAGAAAGAAGATTCCAGTGTACGAAAGACAAGTCCAAACATAGCCATATTGATAAGTGTGATACATAGAAGATACAGAAGATTACCTGCAGCTGCCTGCCCGATAACATACAGTACAAAAGCTTTGTCCTGAACAGCTTCTCCATATGTAAGAATGTTGTTTAACAGTACAGTTAATAAAGACTGCGCTTTGAAATAGAAGAAGTAGTACAGTCCCAGAAAGACAAGAGATGCCAGTACACTGATATAACTTCTGTTTTTCATCTTCACACTGATACGTGCTACCCCATATCCCAGAATACAGGAAATAGATAAAACAAATACGGACAGACCGATAAAGAAAATACCAGAAGACAGGATTGTCACAAAGTTGAAACATGTAAAGGCATATACCAGTATGGCAGGAATGAAAGCGACAGCTGCATAGATAGTGCCAAGAAGATAGGTAGAGCCAAGTCTTGATAACAGAATATCTCTGACGGATAACGGTAAAGAAAATAATAAATCGTTATCTTTGGATAAGTACAGACTGGAATACGTGTTAAATACACTTCCAAATACTGCCAGTAATACAGAAAGAAAGGCCATAAGCAGAAAGTACATCCAGTCCATACCTGCTTCATGAAAAGGAGCGCATAAAGTATGTGCAAGAGCGATGAACATTCCACCGATAAGACAAACCATCACAACCACAAATCCAATAAAACGAAGAACAGTACTTTGTGCAGATCTTGCAGTATTGGTTTTGCTGTTATAGAAGTAGGATTTAAAAACTTCCTGCATTTGTTTCTTAAGAAGTACTTGGAACATCACTTATCACCTTCAAGTTCTAAAAATACAGATTCCAGAGAAGTGTCTCCTTTGACTTCTTCCATTGTGCCAGAGCGAATCAGTTTACCATTTTTGATGATTGCCACTTTATCACATAGCTTTTCTGCTACTTCCAGTACATGCGTGGAAAAGAAGATGGCGTTACCTTCTGCACAGAAATCTTTCATCATCTGTTTTAAAAGATGAGAAGCTTTAGGATCCAGTCCTACAAAAGGTTCATCCATGAGAATCAGTTTTGGAGTATGTATCCAGGCGGAGATAATTGCCAGTTTCTGCTTCATGCCATGAGAATAGGAGGCAATGGGCTGATCGAGATCTTTGGTGAGCTCAAAGGCATCTGCATATTTCTGGATGCGTTGTTTTCTGTCTTCTACAGAAATCTGAAAGATGTCTGCAATAAAGTTCAGATACTTTGTGCCGGTCATAAAATCATACATATCCGGATTATCAGGTATATAGGCAATCTTTTTCTTGCATGCCAGAGGATCTTTTTTGATGGAAATGCCCTCTATCAGGATATCTCCTTCATCGAAATCGTGAATACCTGCAATACTTTTCAATGTAGTTGTTTTACCGGCACCGTTATGACCGATAAATCCATATACTTCACCATTTTTAATGGTGAGATTTAAATCGTCTACTGCTTTTTTAGAGCCATAGTGTTTTGTTAAGTGTTGTATTTCCAACATATGTATTTTCCTCTTCTTTTATGTTTATATGATATCACAATGATATCATATGACAAGAGGCAACCCTGAAATTTCCACTATGGTGAGATTGCCTCTTACGCTGTATAATAATAGTTGTTGTGTATAAACAAGGAGGTACTACGTATGTGTGGCTTTTCAGGCTTTACAGGCATGTATGCAAACCGTGAAGAAATTATTAAAAAGATGTCAGAACGTATTCGTCACAGAGGACCGGATATGGGAGGTTCCTTTGTGTATGGAGATACAGATAAAAATGCTGTGACTTTGGGTTTCAGAAGATTATCCATTCTCGATCTCAGTGAAGCAGGTGCACAGCCTATGGTTTCCCCGGATAAATCTGTGGCAGTTGTATTTAACGGAGAAATCTACAACTTCCTGGAATTAAAAGAAATCTTACAGAAGAAAGGGTATGTTTTCCATACCACATGTGATACCGAAGTACTGGTATACGGTTATCAGGAATGGGGAACTACATTAGCAGAAAGATTAAGAGGCATGTTTGCCTTTGTTATCTATGATGCTAAGAATAACCAGTTATATGGCGCAAGAGACTATTTTGGTATTAAACCTTTCTACTATTCTGTTATGGAGGGTGGAAATCTGATTTTCGGTTCTGAAATCAAGAGCTTCCTGGAACATCCTGCATGGAAGAAAGAAGTCAATCCAAATGCTTTAAGACCATATCTGACTTTCCAGTACAGTGCCATGGAAGAAACATTCTTCAAGGGCACGTACAAATTACAGCCTGCGCATCAGTTTGTATTTAAAGATGGTGAGATGCATATTGAACAGTATTGGGATGTGGATTTCAGCAAGAAGACAACCAGATCTTTAGATCAGGTTGCTGAAGATATTGCCGCAAGAGTGGAAGAAACAGTCAATGCCCACAGAATGGCAGATGTACCGGTTGGTTCCTTCTTGTCCGGTGGGGTAGACTCTTCTTACATTACTGCACAGTTAGAACCAAGAGATACTTTCTCTGTTGGTTTCCACTATGATAATTTTGATGAAACAGAGGATGCCAGCAGATTATCTGATATTCTGCATGTGACGAATTACAGAGAAGCTTTGAGTGGTGAACAGTGCATGGATGCCTTTGCGGATATTCAGTACCACATGGATGAACCTCAGAGTAATCCTTCCAGTGTTCCTTTATATTTCTTAGCACAGCTTGCAAGACAGCACGTTACAGTTGTGTTGTCTGGTGAAGGTGCAGATGAAATCTATGGAGGATATGAATGGTATGATGATTATCCTTTGATGAAGAAGTATAAGAAATTACCTCAGGGTATGAGAATTCTGGCAGCCAATATTGTCAGAAATATGCCTTACTTTAAAGGCCATGACATGATTCTGAATTCTACCGGCAGACCAAGTGACTACTTTATCGGACAGGCAAAAGTCTTCTCTGAAAAAGAAGCGTTTGAGATTCTTAAACCTGCTTACAGACAGGGACCAGGGGCTCTTGAAGTCACAAAACCTTACTATGAAAAGGTGAAGGATCTGTCTGAACTAGACCAGAAACAATATCTGGATTTCCATTTATGGTTACCTGGAGATATCTTACTGAAAGCAGATAAGATGTCTATGGCAAGCAGTATTGAATTACGTGTTCCATATCTGGACAGATATGTAGTAGAAGAAGCTGCTACTATTCCATCTGATTATAAGATCAATGATATTGATACAAAGTATGTATTCCGTAAAGCAAGTCTTTCCAAGATTCCGGAAGAATGGGCATTCCGAAAGAAGAAAGGCTTCCCTACACCTATCAGAGAATGGGTAAAGATGGATAAGTACTATAAAGATATACGTGATGCTTTTACAAGTGATGTGGCAAATGAATATTTCCAGACAGAGGAACTGTTAAAGCTTTTAAATGATCATAAAGACGGAAAAGCTATGAATCAGAGAAAGATCTGGACTGCCTATACATTTTTGACATGGCATAAAGTATTCTTTGGAAAATAGAAAGAAGGCTTAAAGAATGAAAGAAAAAACATTAGTTGTCATTGGTGCGGATCTGAACTGTTATAACGTTGCAAGAGCCTATCATGAAGCTTATGGTAAGAAAGCATATTGTTTTGGCAGATATCCTATGTCTACCACCATGCATTCCACAATTCTTCACTTTAAGGCAATTCCAACATTGGAGGAAGATGATGTACTTCTGAAAGTGCTGAATGATTTTGCTCAGGAACACAGTGAAGAAGAATTATATCTGATGGGATGTACAGACCAGTATGCAGATATGCTGATAAGACTCAGAGATCAGCTTCCAATGTATCATTGTCCGATGCCTCCAAAAGATATTTATCTCAAGATTCAGAAAAAAGCAGAATTTTATGAAGAATGTGATAAATACGGTATTGCCTATCCGGATACAGTCGTAGTGAATGGGGTAGTGGAAGAAAGTGAAGTTACAGAAGAAAAACTTGGCTTTGCCTATCCTATTGTAGTTAAACCATCCTTCAGTGCAGAATATTTCCTGCATGAATTTGAAGGAATGAAGAAAGTGTACTTCTCTCATAGCCCTGCAGAGACAGTGTCGATTCTGAAAGAAGTATATGCACATGGCTATACTAACCGCATGATTTTACAGAAGATGGTACCAGGTGGAGATTCCAATATGCGTGTACTGACATGTTTCTCGGATAAGAACGGTAAAGTCAGAGCTATGTGTCTTGGACATACCATGGTGGAAGAACATACACCTACAGGACTCGGTAACCATGCGGCTATTGTGACAGAAGATGTTACAAAGTTTCCTATGGCTGAAAAGATCCGCCATATGCTGGAAGATATGAAATATACAGGTTTCTCCAACTTTGATATCAAACAGGTGGGAGATACTGATGACTTCCGTTGTTTTGAAATTAACTTAAGACAGGGAAGATCCAACTACTATGTCACTGGTGCCGGCATCAATATTGTGAAACTGGTCATGGAAACCTATGAAGATGGTAAAGAGGATCTGACTTTATGTACCCAGGAAACATTCTGGAGAGTCATTCCAAGTGCAGTGGCGTTCAGGTACACGGAAGATAAAGCACTGGTGGCTAAAGCAAAAATGTTGCAGAAACAGGGAAAGTGTTCTTCTTCTTTGGAATATACAAAAGATATGTTCAGAAACCCAATGCGTTTTGCTTTTGTCATGGAACAGTTACGCAGACAGTTTAAGAAGTTTAAGAAGTATTATCCGGTGAAACCAGAATGACACGCAAAATGTTAGGTATTCTTGGAGGTATGGGTGCAGAGGCTACAGATACTTTCTATGAGAAACTGATCAGAGATACAAAAGTAACCAGAGATCAGGATCATTTAGATATCCTTATCTACTCCCATGCCAGTATTCCAGACAGAACTCAGGCTATAATGACTGGTAAAACAGAAGAGTTATGGCAGGTCTTTGCCAAAGATGTGGAACTGATGAAGAAAGCTGGCTGTGACTATCTGACAGTGACGTGTAATACTGCGCATTATTTCCAGGATCAGTTTGAAAAGGAAATGCATGGGCATTTCATTTCCATGATTGATGAAGCCGCAAAGTATGCAAGTACCTATTGTGGAAAACGTATCGGAGTTCTTGGGACAGATGGTACAAGAACTGCGGATTTGTATGGAAAAGCCTTACGTGCCTGTGGTGCAGAGTGTGTGTATCCTTCTGAGGAAAATCAGAAGAAGATTATGTCCATCATCTATGATGAAATCAAAAAAGGGGAAAAGGGTAACCTTTCCGCTTTTATGGAAGTCATAGAAGAAATGCGTGAAAAACATTGCGATGCGGTACTCATTGCATGTACGGAATTGTCTGTATTAAAGACAAATTATGCAGAACTGTCCGGAAGATATTATCTGGATGCACTGGATGTTATGAGTAAAGTGGCTATAGAAAAATGTGGAGGAATCTATCAGGGTAAAGTGATCTCCTTGTCAAGTACAATAGGCTGACAGTTTCAGAGATTAAAAAATTAACAGAGGTGCTTCATCAC
>CAKVIS010000039.1 GCA_934754415.1 uncultured Bulleidia sp. | reverse complement strand
TGGATCAAAGCACTTTGTCAGTACTTCACCATGTTCTGTATTTTCTTGAACATTACGTACAATCATAGAATAATTACCTATCAAAAAAGAAGATGGGTAATAGTCCGAACAAAGAATATAAAATAAAGACGCAATATAGCTATAGGACGGTTTAATGACTAACTGTAATACAATAAACATCTGCCCTAATACCATTGCTGTAAGACACGGCATTACAAAGACGCTTCTGTAGATATCTAACTGTGTATGTCTTTCTATATGAATATTGGTACTCATAAGTATAAGATCAGAATGTAATGTAAATACCTGTTTTGAAAAAGGAACAGTAAACAAAAACCCAAGAATGCATATTTCCAGATAGAATAGTCCTACAGAGACAATGCTATAAAACATTTTTCCTATATACCAGCTGGAAGTATGTGTACAACGCAATAAATACTGTTGACCTGTTCTTGTTCTGTCATCACTTGCATAACTGCCAACAATGTACAAAGCCATCATCTGTGTGGTTAACCACATAAAAGGAATTTCATATCTTGTACGATTGTCTATAAATGTGAAAATTTTGCCTTTGAACACATACAGCATAAAGTCCATAAAACTGGGTTCAAAAGCATGTGGAGCATTTTCAAAGAATCCATTTACCTGTTCACAATAGTTAAAGAAAAAGATACAGACAAATGGAATACAAAGCACATATTTCCATCTGTTTTTATAGACACCAACTGAGATATCATGCTTTGCAAGTTTTTTGATTTCTTCAAATTGACTTTTTTTCATATGTATCACCATAAGTCATTTAATCTGACAGTTATCTTTTCAGGATACAGCTTATAACATAACTGTAACGGAATCGTATCCATCAGATTTCCCTGCTTCACTCCAAATAACGTTCCAAATTCAATGTACGGTAATAAAACATTGACTTTCTGATCTGGTTCAAGAGTTAAAGGAATATAGTCCGGATTCAAACTTTTATAGCTTATGAATTCCAAACTATCCATACAATCCAGAGTACTTAGCTGAATAGAGGTAACATCAACATCTTCCGGATCTGTGTCTGTATTTTCTATGGATAAAGAAACCAGGATTACCTGTACATTGTCATTTTCTGACAGATTTTCTTCAGCAAGATTCAACTGATACTTTTCAGAAAAGTCATGTACAGAATAGGTTTCTACATTTTCTACCTGAAGAGAAAGAGGCCCTATGGAGACAACATCATGAAGATCATACTGTGTCTGTACAGGCTGAGGATAAAAGATATGTTGTTTCACAATAAGAGCAGAACAGAATGCCACAAACAAACAGATAAGAACATAACGTATTTTCTTAAACATACTGTTTTCCTCCTATCCTATCGTTTCATCCAATCGACATCCTGCATACAAAGCAAGAAGAGAAATGAGAATAAGTATACCTGAGCCAAGCAGACAGTTGGAAAAAGATGTAAAACTGACAGCTCTTGTCAGTACCATCATGTCATCAAAACTGAATTCAGGATGTTGGATAGCATTACAAAAAGAATTTTCAAATAAATATACTATAAATGGAAATAACAGTGGAATGAAACTATTGGACACAAATGTACCAATAGCATTTGAAAGTAACGAATAGGCACCACCATAAAGGAAACAGTTCAAAAGGAAACATAAAATATACAGAAAAGGATGTTTAAAGTAAAGAACACTTAGTACCGCAGGTGTTCCTACTGGAGTTACTCCGCTTTCCACCATAGGAATTAAGGAACTGTATTGTGCAGCATTCAGTAAGATACTTACAATTAAAGGAATGGTAACCATCACTCCTCCAACAAGAAAAGCACATACTGCCTTTTCACAATAATATCTCTTTCTTCCGACATGCAGAAACATCTGCTTTACATACCCTGTAGTATGATCTTTTGTAATATAGTCTCCCATGGCAAATGAAGCAAATAAAGGAAGTGCAATAAAGTAGAATTTATCATAGATAGCCATTCCCATATTGGCACCAATCCATTTATCGTACCAGGTAAAAGGATAATAGTTTTCTATCCAGTTATAATGCACCTCTTCCACCTTTTGCAAAGGAGCAAAAAGCACCTGCAAAAGATTTCTGCCATAAGGTAATGTATTGCTCAGATAGTCCATGATTACTATGCCAATGGCAATACTTAATACAATGTGAAATCTCTTGCTGTGTGTAACACGCTGGAGGTCTGATTTTAACAACGGAAACATACGTTACCTCCTTTCTCTTTTTTATATTATTTTTGTGGAATATCTGTTAAAACACGTAGCTGCACTTTATCTTCATACACTGGAAAAACTGCATCAACAGTGGTTAAAGTACAAACATGAAGATCCGTATCAAACACTTCTTCAGGAATTGCTATTACATATCTTACAATGACGGGATTGTCTGGCTCTATATCATACAGTTTGTAGTTATCTGAAGTTCTTTCCATAAACGTATCCCCTTCTTTTGTCAGAAACAGATTTCTCTGATTACTGAAATAAGGTTCTCCATTATCATCAAGTATCTGTATGCGAACATAATCATGATAGGTAGAGAAATATGGAATACACTCTTCTCCTGTATTAGTGATTTCCACGTCTACTGCCAGAAATGTAAAAGCTTCTTTTAACTGATTATTTTCATCCACAGGATCAGCTTGTGTATTAATCAACGTAACAGAAGAAGCACCATCTGCTATGGTAGCAATATCCTTCGAAGAGAAATACTTCAAAATCCGAATTGTAATACCCTGATTTGCAGTTGAGAAATTTCCTTCAAAAAGCATAGGTTCCTGTGCACTGATATCTTTATCTCGTTCATAAATCTTCTGAATTGTAGAATACTCATGTTGACTAGTACCAAGAGAGGAATCTTTCATTGTGTCCAGATATTCCTGATGATTGGTATTTAGAATATCTTTTTCCGGAGCACTTTCAATTTCCTGAGTCTTCTGTACATTCAGTAACGAATAAAACGTATTTTTTATAAATGATCTCTGTTGATATACAAGAATACCAAGCATCAGAGCTCCAAGAAACAGAAACATAAGATTTGTTTTCTTTTTCATAGGTATATACCAAGAATCTAAGAGAAACACTCTAAATGTTTCCCTTAGATTTGTATTTAACTATTTAAGATAGTCTGATGCAGGAAGTACTCCTGCTTCATAAACACTATCCGGACTCCAATATCCTCCTGCTGTCCCAGTTGAATATTGATTAAAACCATATATACCTGCAGCAGAATAGCCATTTTCCTTTATGTAGTTATACATAAAACGTTTTTGCCCATGATAGAAACGATAATGATACCCACCAGAACAATCTGTCCATTCATATTGAGATGGATTAGTATAACCAATAGCTTTTGCATCATAATACCTTGGTCCAGCAGAAGAGTACCACATGTACAAAGAGGAATCATCATCTTTTGTTTGTGGTCCAGTCTGTCTTCCTTCATACATATCTGTAAATCTGAAAGTAAATTGTCTATCATATGTATCTGCATTAGTATTGCATAAGAGCATAAAGCAAGAAAGAGAAAATAATACTGCACTAAGCATTGTGAAAAGTTTATTATGAGTTTTCATCAAAAATACCTCCTTTCATTCAAATCTGATTTCAATTACAGCTCGTAATGTAATCTTCTCAATAGTGGAAATCCTGTCTCCATTCTTATACCTGGCGGTCATGTTTAAGCCTTCCTTTCTTTGGCAGTATTATATGCACATGTCCTCACCGTTCACAATAAGGCTGTGACAAGATGCACCTATATGTGATAAGTTGCAGATTTTTTTAGCAAGAGATATACTAAACCCAAAATCAAGGGTGGGTGATTATGTATGAGTATTTCTTATTCCATTATTGGAGAAAATTCTGAAGGTGATTCTGTAAGAATTCAAAACTATCTGTCTTCTATCGCTTCTCCACCATTTTTACTGCTTGAAAATATGCCGGAGATTTCCTTCCCTGTCACCTTTCATCCATCTGAAATTCCGGACATCTGTTTTATTTTTGAAGATACGCTTTTGTCTTGCATTGATACTGTTATTGATGACATTAATGCTATATCTCCTTTTACAAGCATCATGATTCTCAGCAAAAATGAAGACAGGGTATTTGAAGCTTATGCAAAAAATATTGTCTACTTTATACGTTACAGTCACCTGGAAGAAGATTTACAGGCAGCCATAACTAAATATCTGTACTATCTACACATCTTAAGACCTTCCTATGTGTCTGTAACAAATTCAAAAGTCATATCTGTACCTTATGAAGAAATTCTCTATATAGACACGTATAAGAACAAGCTTTCTCTGCATCTGGTTGATGATACCATTCTGGAAGAAAGAAAAACTCTGAATGCTTTTTATAAAAGCATGCCTTCACAATATTTTACCTTTGTTTCTAAATCCACCATTGTCAATATGATGCATATTCGTGCTGTCACACCATCCTCCCTATGTTTGTCAAATAAACATAATCTGGATATCAGCAGATCTAAAAAAGATGATTTTTTTAAAGCCTATCGCAAGTATCTGTTTCTTCTTCGCTGATAAAGAAAAGATGTCTGAATGACTGTCATCAGTCACAAAGACATCTTTTCATATACAATCTTAGAATTCTTTGGCGTCACCATGTACTCTTTCACGAGTATCTGTTTCTTCTTCAGTGACGTTGATTTTCTTTTCAAACTGAGATTTTTCAGTGATGGATGGGGTTGGTGCAGGATAGTGTTCTGTAAAGCATCCTACACAGAAATCACACTTAGGATTGGCTGCCATGGCTTTTACACCTTCTACAGATAAATATCCTAAAGAATCTGCTCCAATCTTTTTTGCTGTTTCTTCCACGGTATACTTGCAGGCAATCAGATTCTTTTTAGAATCGATATCTGTTCCGTAGTAACATGGGCTGATAAATGGAGGAGCAGTAATACGTACATGTACTTCTTTAGCACCTGCTTCTTTCAGCAAGGCCACAATTCTTGCACTGGTAGTACCACGTACAATAGAGTCATCTACCATAACCACTTTCTTATCCTTGACTACAGAAGAAATGACATTCAGTTTCATTCTGACAGCATTTTCTCTTTGGCCTTGTGTTGGCTGGATAAAGGTTCTGGCAATGTATTTATTTTTGGCAAATCCTGTTTCATAGGGAATACCGCTTTCCATGGAGAATCCCACTGCAGCATCCAGACCGGAATCTGGAACACCAATGACTACATCTGCATCTACAGGATGTTCCTTTGCCAGTAATTTACCTGCCTGAATACGTGCTTCATGAACACCTACACCTTCAAGAACGGAATCAGGTCTTGCAAAGTAGACATATTCAAAGACACACATATGTTTTTTTGGTTGTACATGACTTGTGACAGATCTTACACCATGTTTATCTACCACAACAATTTCACCTGCATCCAGATCTTTTACATATGTAGCACCCAAAGCATCCAGAGCACATGTCTCTGAAGTAAAGATGATTTCACCTGAAGGCATTTTCCCCATAATCAAAGGTCTGAAGCCTGTCATATCTCTTGCGGCTATAAGTTTTTCCGGAGACATAATGACAAGGGAATAAGCGCCTTCCAGTATATCCATAACATTTTCAACTGCTTCTTCAATAGAATTTGTATGCAGTCTTTCCTGTATAAGTTCGTACGCAATGATTTCTGAATCATTTGTAGTATGGAAAATAGCTCCCTGCAATTCCAGTTTTTCTCGCAATTCCGGTGCATTCGTCAGATTTCCATTATGTGCTAACGCAAGTTGTCCTTTCACATGTCTTACAACCAGCGGTTGTGCATTGGTACGGTTTACCGTGCCAAATGTAGAGTAACGTGTATGTCCTATGGCAATCTGTCCTTTACCAAGTTTATCTAATTCCTCTTTGGTAAAGACATCTCTGACAAGACCTACATCTTTATGGTATGTAATGACACCTCTGTCATTGACTGCAATACCGCAGGACTCCTGTCCTCTGTGCTGTAAAGCAAACAGACCATAATACGTACTTGACGCAACATCATTTGTGCCTGTAGGATCATAAATCCCAAAGACACCGCATTCTTCATGAATCATGTTTTTCATGCGTTAAACCCAATCCTCTTTTTTTCTCTTTTTAGTTATCAATATCCTTCATTGTAGAGACAGAGAAGCTTCTGGATTCCAGCACTTTTAACAGTGCATTTGCCGTATCCAGAGAAGTCATACAGGAAATGTTATTTTCTGCAGAGACTCTTCTGATCAGGAATCCATCCTGGTTGGTTTTAAGATCATGATTGTGGTTTGTGTTAATAACGAAGGCAACTTTACCTTCCTGAATAAGATTCAGGACATTGTCTTCGGCATCTTCAGAGATCTTCTTTGTCTTATGAACATACAGTCCGTTTTCGTTCAAGAAGTCTGCTGTACCTGCCGTAGCGTACAGGCCATAACCTATACGGTAGAATCTTCTGGCAAGATCCAGAATATCCTTCTTGTCTTCATCCGCAACAGTTAATAACACGGTTCCGTATTGAGGAATCTTGACACCACTGGCAATGAGTGCTTTATAAAGTGCTTTTTCTAAAGAGTCATCGCAACCAAGAGCTTCACCTGTGGATTTCATTTCCGGTCCTAGTACTGTATCTACAGATCTCAGCTTTGCAAATGAGAAGACCGGTGCCTTCACATATACATGTGAAGTATCCTCTGGCATATATCCAGGAACGATGTTCTGTGCTACCAGAGATTCCCCTAGTATACACCTTGTTGCGATATTACACATCCCAACTCCGGTAATTTTTGATAAGAAAGGTACAGTTCTTGAGGATCTAGGGTTTACTTCGAGAACATAGACCTTATCATTTTTGTCTACGATGAACTGAATGTTATATAAACCTACAAACTGGAATCCTTTTCCGATACGGATAGCATAGTCAATGATAGTATCTTTTACCTGCTGAGAAATAGTCTGTGTAGGATATACGGAGATAGAGTCGCCGGAATGAATACCAGCTCTTTCAATATGTTCCATCACACCAGGAATGAAGACATTTTCTCCATCGGCAATAGCATCGATTTCCAGTTCCTTACCTAATACATATCTGTCTACAAGGATTGGAGAATCATGAGAGATTTCTTTTACGGCAGTAGCCATGTATACTTTGAGCTCTTCATCGTTATGCACGATTTCCATGGCTCTTCCACCAAGAACATAACTTGGTCTTACAAGAACAGGATAGGTAATCTTATTGGCAATTTCCAGGGCTCTTTCTACTGTGACAGCAGTTTCACCTTCTGGCTGAGGAATACCTAATTCATTAAGCATGTTTTCAAATTCATGTCTGTCTTCTGCTTTGTTGATACCTTCCAGAGAAGTACCTAAAATCTTAACACCATGTTCTACAAGTCCAGCTGCAAGATTAATAGCTGTCTGACCGCCAAACTGAACAATGACACCTTCAGGCTGTTCAAGATCTACAACATGCATGACGTCTTCTACTGTTAATGGCTCAAAGTAGAGTTTATCGGAAATAGAGAAGTCTGTGGATACTGTTTCAGGATTATTGTTAATGATGATAGCTTCATAACCACATTCTTTTAATGTCTGTACTGTATGTACGGTTGTATAGTCAAATTCCACACCCTGTCCGATACGAATAGGACCAGATCCAAGTACGATAACTTTCTTTCTGTCAGATGCAATGGATTCATTTTCCATTTCATAAGTGGAATAGAAGTATGGTGTTAAAGAAGTGAATTCTCCAGCACATGTATCTACCATCTTGTATACAGGAACAATGTGTTCTTTCTGTTCCATATGATACAGATCAATTTCTTTTATATTCCAGTTTCTTGCAATGTACTTATCAGAGAAACCGTTTCTCTTTAATCTGTAGAGTACTTCAGCATCCTGAGGATGAGCTTTCATTTCTGTTTCCAGATCAAGAATTCTCTGGATATGATTCAGGAAGAAATAATCGATATTTGTAAGTTTCTGAATTTCCTCCATGGAATATCCATTACGTAACCATTGAGCAATGGCAAAGATTCTTTCATCATCTCTTCCTTTGATCTTCTTATACAGTTCTTCTTTGGAATATGATTTGAATTCCTCTTTTTCAAGATGATCCACCTTTACTTCCAGAGATCTTACAGATTTTAAGAAAGATTCTTCAAAAGTTCTGCCAATGGACATCACTTCACCGGTTGCTTTCATCTGTGTTCCTAATTGTCTGTCAGCATTAGGAAACTTATCAAATGGAAGTCTTGGAAACTTGGTAACGATATAGTCTAATGCAGGTTCAAAACATGCATAACTTGTACCGGTAATAGGGTTTTTGATTTCATCCAGAGTTAAACCTGCTGCCAGTTTTGCACTGATGGAGGCAATAGGATAGCCAGTTGCCTTGGAAGCAAGTGCAGAAGAACGGGATACACGTGGATTTACTTCAATAACATAGTATCTGAAACTATGAGGATCCAGGGCAAGCTGTACGTTACATCCACCACAGATACCTAATGCTCTGATAATCTTCAGGGAAGCGTTTCTTAACATCTGATTTTCTCTGTCTGTCAGAGTCTGTACAGGTGCTACAACAATACTGTCACCTGTATGAATACCTACAGGGTCTACGTTTTCCATATTACAGATAACGATAGCGTTATCGTTTCTGTCTCTCATAACTTCGTATTCAATTTCTTTATAGCCTGCGATAGACTGTTCAATCAGACACTGATGTACTGGAGACATCTTTAAGCCTGTTTCTGTAATATGTCTTAATTCTTCTTCATTGTGTGCAAAACCGCCGCCTGTGCCGCCTAATGTATAGGCTGGACGTACAACTAATGGATAGCCTTCACTTTGAGCAAAGGCAATTGCCTGTTCTACTGTATGTACAATGGCACTTTCAGGAACTGGTTCATGCAGTTCGTTCATCAAAGATCTGAAAAGATCTCTGTCTTCAGCTTTATTAATGGCATTGATATCTGTACCAAGAATTTCTACTCCAAAGTCATCCAGAATACCGTCTTTATAAAGATCTACAACCAGGTTAAGACCAGTCTGTCCACCGAGGGAACCTAAGATAGCATCTGGTCTTTCTTTGAAGATGACACGTTTTGCAAATTCTACAGTTAATGGTTCAATGTAGACTCTGTCAGCGATAGTGGAGTCTGTCATAATTGTGGCAGGATTAGAGTTAATCAGAATCACTTCATATCCTTCTTCTCTTAAAGAGGTGCAGGCCTGAGATCCTGCATAGTCAAATTCCGCAGCCTGACCAATAACGATAGGTCCACTGCCGATAACCATGATCTTATGAATATCTGTACGTCTAGGCATGTTCATTCTCCTTATCCATCATTTCAATAAATTTATCAAACAAATAGGTACTGTCCTGTGGTCCGGCATTGGCTTCAGGATGGTACTGTACTGCAAAGCATGGATACTTTGTATGCTTTACCCCTTCACAGCTTCCATCATTTAATGCACGATGAGACATCACAAGGTCTGTGCCTTCAAGACTGTCCACATCTACAGCAAATCCGTGGTTCTGAGAAGTAATTTCTGTTTTTCCTGTTTCAAGATTCACAACAGGATGATTGCCTCCACGATGACCAAATTTGAGTTTGTATGTCTTAGCTCCCTGAGAAAGAGCAATCAGCTGACATCCAAGACAGATACCGAACACCACAGTATGTGGAATGAGTTTTTTAATAGTTTCGATTACCTCAGGCAGATCTTCAGGATCACCAGGCCCGTTACTCAGCATAACTCCATCCGGATGGAAACTCATGATTTCTTCAAAGCTCGTATTGTAAGGTACGACCACCAGATCACAGTTACGTTTTGTCAGTTCTCTTTGAATGGACAACTTGACACCAAAATCCATCATGACTACTTTCTTTCCTCTTCCAGGAATTGGATACATGGAACGGGTGGATACTCTTTTCACCTGATCATGCAGGAAACTGTCTGCCTTCAGTTTTGCGACCAGAGCAGGAATTTCTTCTTCACTGTCACAGAAAGAAGCTTTCAGTGTACCCATGGAACGGATCTTCTTTGTAATAGCTCTGGTATCAATACCATAAATACCAGGAACTTTCTTATCCTTCATATATTCATCCAGTGGCATTTCTTCTCTGAAATTACTAGGGAAAGGACAGTAGTCTCTCATAACAAATCCAAACACTGCAGGAACGAGACTTTCATTATCATCTCTGTTGATTCCATAGTTTCCAATCAATGGATATGTCAGCATAACAATCTGACCACAGTAAGAGTTATCGGTAAAGATTTCCTGATAACCTGTCATGGAAGTATTGAATACCAATTCACCTGTACTGTAACAATTGCTGCCTAATGCCTCGCCCTGATAGTAAGAGCCATCCTCTAAAACGAGATACCTTTTCATATACTTCTTCCTCCTTGTCAAAAAAAAGACAGTTCAGCAAATAAGAACTGTCAAATAGAAAATAGAAATGTAAAAGCAAAAGGAACGTAATGAACATAGTTATGAAATGTAGTTGAGATACAAATCTTCATTGCCGTCCTCCTTCTTTCCGACTGATATAGTATCAGTCTCTAACAATTTCTGCAACCCCTATTACACCCAAAATAAAAAATAGGGTTGCCCCTATTTTTTTACTTACTTTCTACATAGAATGTTGCAATCTTGGAATTGTAACGAATATCTACTCTTCCGGACTTTCCTTCTTCTAAAGTGCATCCCTTAAGGACTTCATATCCACCATCAACTTCTTTGGAGGAACCGTCCTGATAATACTCTGTAATAGTAAATGGAGAGTTCTGATCAATCACTGTTCCTGGTGCTGTATCCCCTGTGTATGTAGCTTCAAAATAAGCCATTGTTTTTTCTGCTTCTGCAGTAGCTTCAGGTGTTGCAGTAGCAGTTGTTGCGGCTTTGTTACCTGAACAGCCGGCTAATAGTGCAATCACAGAGATTGCTGCAATACTTTTCTTTAACATGTTTTCTCCCTCTTAATGTGAAAGTTCTGTATAGCTTTCCTCGGATATGTTAGCACATCAAAGTGAGTTTTTCATAATTTCATTTGACTTTAATCATACTTTTTGATTAAATCACTACCTGAACGTAAGTTTCCCACTTTGTGATAACCATAAGAACCCTCAAAGTGTCTTTAATTTTGGAGGTGAATATAGTTATGTCTTTAGAAAACAATAAAATGTATACCATGCCGATGAAGAAGCTCATCACTACCATGAGTCTTCCAATCATCGTGTCCATGGTAATTCAGGCTCTCTACAACATTGTAGACAGTATGTTTGTGGCAAGGTACTCAAGAACTGCTCTGGATGCCGTATCTTTATGTTATCCGATACAGATGATATTAATTGCTATCTCTATAGGTTCTGCCTTGAGTATTCAGGCACTTCTTGCAAGAAGTTTAGGACAGCAGGATGTAAAAAAAGCCGAAAAAGTACTTGCTCATGGAATGATGATGGCTGTTTTCCATTCTGTAGTATTCCTGATATTCGGTTTATTCTGTGCCAGATGGTTTTTATCTCTGTTCTCTTCAGATGTGGAAATCATCAATCAGGGTGTGAAATACATGCAGATTGTTACCATATTCAGTTTTGGAGTTCATATTGAAATTGCCTATGAAAGAGTCATGCAGGCTACAGGTAATGCCGTCTATAACATGATCATGCAATCTGCCGGTGCTTTAACCAATATTATTCTGGATCCAGTTCTTATCTTTGGTTTATGCGGCTTTCCTGCAATGGGAATTACAGGTGCAGCCATCGCTACAGTCATCGGACAGATGCTGGGGATGTCTTTAGGTATCTATCTTACAAAACATCACGTCAAAGATATTCAGGTACACAAAGAGGATTTCAAACCAGACTTCCACTTATTTAAAGAAATGTATGCCATTGCAATTCCTGCTATGGCTATGAATTCCATTCTTTCCATAAGTACAGTTTTTATTAATAAGATACTTGCCGAATATTCCACTACAGCCGTTTCTGTTTACAGTATTTTCTTCAAATTACAGCAGTTCATGTTTATGGCTACCAATGGTATTTCCAATGCCATTATTGCCATTATCAGTTTTAACTACGGTGCAAAAAACATTTCACGTATTAAAGAATGTATTAAACTCACATTGATTTACACCTGTATTATCATGTTTGCAGGAACTATTTTGTTTGAATCTGTTCCTTCTGCATTGTTAGGTTTATTCAATGCGGACAGCACCATGCTGGAAATAGGTATTCCTACCTTGAGAATATGTGCTATCTCCTTTGTTTTGGGAGGCATTAACGTACAGATATGTGGTATGTTACAGGCACTGGATGGCAGTAAACAGTCATTGTTTCTTTCCTTATTAAGACAGATGATTCTGATTATTCCATGCGCTTATATCCTTTCCAAAGTATTTGGATTACAGGCCACCTGGTGGGCATTTGTCATCAGTGAAGTAGTCACTTCTGTATTCAGTCTGATTTGCTTAAAATCCACTTTCAGAAGATTACATACACTTATGTAAAATCTGCTTCCATTTCTTTAAAGATGGAAGCTTTTTTATTGTATACGCAAAAAGAACAGCACGAGGCTGTTCTTTAATCTTTGCAGTTGTTCATATCTTTTTGGATTACTTCATAGATATAGGTAGAAACTGATTTCTGCTTTGCAAGATGTTCTATCATGGCAGAATCCTTTCTTGGAATTAATGCTGTAATTCTTTTATAATTGACTTTTTTATAGTCATTACAACACTTCTGCACATCAAATCCTTTTTGACTATCTTTATTAAAATATCTTCGTCATTCATATCTGTCATCTACCCATCCCCAATATGCATATACAAAAAGCACGTGACGGGAATCGAACCCGCGTATTCAGCTTGGGAAGCTGACATTCTACCATTGAATCACACATGCATGTGCTTATAGTATACCAAATAATTCAAAGCCTGTTACAATAATATGCATGTTAGAAGTTACATTAGAAAACGCAAAAGCCATCAGTATATGGTTTATAGAAAACGCAAGAGACTTGCCATGGAGAAATACTCACGATCCTTATGATGTATGGATTTCTGAAATCATGTTACAGCAGACAAGAATTGAAGCCGTGATCCCTAAATATCTGCAGTTTCATCATGTACTGCCTGATATTGCTTCTTTAGCAGAAATAGACGAGCCTGCCCTTTTAAGATTATGGGAAGGACTCGGGTACTACAACAGAGCCAGAAACCTGAAAAAATGTGCTATGGAGTTAACAGAAAAATATAACGGAAAATTGCCCCGCAACAAAAAAGAGTTGTTAGCTTTACCAGGTATAGGACCTTATACCTGTGGAGCCATCCTATCCATTGCCTATGGTATAGCTGAACCGGCAATAGACGGCAATGTTCTCAGAGTCATGGCAAGGCTTTGCAATGATGATAGAAACGTACTGGATACACCTGTACAAAAAGATACGTATACAGCTTTGTCTTCCCTTTTTGAGCAATACCATGAGAAACAATTCGTAAGAAGTTTTACACAGGGGTTAATGGAACTTGGAGAAACAATCTGTCTTCCAAACACACAACCTCAGTGTCATAAATGTCCTTTGCAGCACAGCTGTAAGGCTCACGCCATGCATACAGAAGCTGTTCTTCCGGTACGCATCAAAAAGACGACGAGAAAAACAGTAGAAAGAACCTTATGTATTCTGAGATGCGAAGACAGTTTTCTGTTACATAAAAGAGATGCAAAAGGATTACTTGCCAATCTTTATGAGTTCTACGGGATAGAACATTTCTGTTCTGCAAAAGAATTACAATCCCTGCTACAGCAACAGGGGTTTATCATCAGGCATATGCATTCTCTTCCTTCTTCCAGACATCTGTTTACACATATTGAATGGAATATGAAAGCCTATGAAATAGAAGTAAAAAAGCCAGAACATCTGCTGGATGATTCTTTCGTCTTTTTTTCAAGAGAAGAAATCAGGCATCTCGCTATTCCATCCGCATTTAAAAAATATGTAGAATTATACGGATTACGCAAATAATCTGTCATAGATTGTCCAGCATAGAAACTCCATTCTGCCATCAGATACATAAACAGCAGAATGGAGTTTACTGTTGTGCAACACAAAAATTTTTCGACCACACAAAAAAAGTCTTGCAATTAGATAACCCCTTTAGTATTATATTGAGGCACCAGTTAGGTAGCAAAGTGGCATGTTGGTGAAGTGGCTTAACACACCGCCCTTTCACGGCGGCACTCACGGGTTCGAATCCCGTACATGTCACCATTTTTTGTATATTAGGGGTATCGTACAATGGTAGTACATCGGTCTCCAAAACCGCTGATGGGAGTTCGATTCTCTCTACCCCTGCTCTTTTAAGAAATCTTCGGATTTCTTTTTTCTTACCTCAAAAAAAGTAACTATTCAGTAAATTTTTACTTGCAATTATAGTGACCCTCTAGTATTATAGTGAAGCGCTAGTTAAGTAGCACTGTGGCATGTTGGTGAAGCGGCTTAACACACCGCCCTTTCACGGCGGCACTCACGGGTTCGAATCCCGTACATGTCACCATTTTTTTATTTTTAGGGGTATCGTACAATGGTAGTACATCGGTCTCCAAAACCGCTGATGGGAGTTCGATTCTCTCTACCCCTGCTCTTTTAAGAAATCTTCGGATTTCTTTTTTGTTTATATACTTATAAGAAAAAAAGAGGATTAACTCCTCTTATTGCCATACACTACCACTGCCAGGAATCCAGGACCTATATGTCCCATGATTACCGGGCCAAGTCTGTATAACTGTACATTATCTATTTGAGGAAAACTTTTTTTTAATTCCTCCAGGAACATTTCTCCTTCTTCTTTTTCACCAGAATAAATCACTGCCACTTCCTGTTCTGCAGTTTTATCATTCATATCTTTCTGAATATCTTCCAGCAGCTGTTTTCTGGCTTTCATATGACCACGAACCTTGGAATAGGCAACCAGTTTTCCTTCCCCATCTACTGCAATCAACGGCTTGATAGATAGTAAAGATCCTACAATTGCAGAGGCGTTAGACAATCTGCCACCTCTTCTGAGCCACTGCAGGTCATTCACAAGAAATCTGCCATGATAGTTATTCTTGTTTTCTTCAATCCAGGCAGTCACCTCCTGCAGAGATTTACCCTCTTCATGAAGCTGTACTGCTTTTTTAACAAGAAGGCCAAGAATGCTTGTGACAGCGTTAGTATCAATAATTTCTATGGTTCTTTCTGGGTATTTCTCAGACAGTTCTTCTTTTGCAAAAAGCGAGTTATTGAAAGAAGAGGATAAGGATTTTGTCATATCCAGAAATAAAATATCTTTACCCTGGGCCAGAATGCTTTCAAAAAATTCCATATATTCATATACAGAGACGGCTGTGGTAGAAACCATTTTATCCATCTTCATCTGTTCCAGAATAAACTGCTTTGTAGCATCAGTACAATCATCTTTATAGGAAGTATCCTCAATGACAAATGTATAAGACACAAATGGTACATGGTGTTGATTCATCCAATTTGCGTCAAGATCTGCTGTAGAGGCAGTCGCTACTACATATTCACTCATACCCTATCTCCTCCTTTGTTTCAAAAATAAAAGCTCACTTATTGTAGCATACTGACAGGCAATAAAAAAGTAGATACCCACTGTGCAGATATCTACAAAATCATAAAATTGGCTTAACTCTTTTCAATACAAGTTGTGCTATAATGCCCGTTACGATTCCCATCGGTATGGAACCAATCAGTAAATACGGAAGTAATATAGCAATACCTGGCTGCATGTAAAATAATACTACAATAACTACCTGACCACAGGAGTGGGCAATAGCACTGCAGATACTTGTAAACAGCAGACTGGAATGCAATTTATCCAGAACAATCAGCACAATACTGCTTAAGAAAACTCCACCGAAACTGATCCAGAAAGTCGTCCCGAAAATTGTACCTCTCATTAATGAGGAAATAATGACACGCATACAGTTGACAATGATCATATCTTTTACGCCAAGTAATTTGATTGCAAGTAATGCAATGATATTGGCAAGACCAACTCTCAGCAAGCCGAAGAAGATAGGTCCGATATAGATAGATTCAATCAGAGCCAGAGTAATCGCCATAGCGGATAATAATGCCAGATAAACAAATCGTTTAATACTCTTGTTACGCATAGGCTTAGTCATTACTTCTTTGAATAATCACAACATTGTTAGGAATGCAGGTAATTGGCATGTATTCATCAACACCTACCCATCCCATACCATGACAGATATGATTTGGACACTGTTCATTATCCACTTCCCATTTACCATCTTTCACAACAACATCCAAAGTTCCGTAATCTCCTTCGATGGTATAGGTTGCGTCTACAGAAGGATCAAAAGATTCTACAATCTTATCTCTGTGATATATATCCACCAGCACTTCCGGTTCGCTTTTCTTTGTCAGTTTAAATACTAAAATACCTGCAACAGCTATAATTACCGCTACGCTTAAAATAATCCACTCTTTCTTTTTCATGAGTAAATTTTCTCCCATTCTTTCAGATATTTCAAGAGATATGGGATACTCACTCCTCTAAGAACCGTACG
>CAKVIS010000038.1 GCA_934754415.1 uncultured Bulleidia sp. | reverse complement strand
GTCATTAGGATTCATTTAGCTTAGAAGCCCCATCTTCAAACATGATGTCTTACATCTGTTAAGGTGGGGAGGTTCACCGAGGCATTTGTAGAATAATTAATGTAAGGAAAAAATATTATCGGTTATCAGAAGAATTCCTCACTTTTTGTGTATATAGGTAGTGAGGAGGTCATAGCCTATGCCAATTGAAGAAACCAAACATAAAGTAAACAGACAGTATAAAGACAGATTATTCAAGTTTATTTTCCAGGACCCTGCATTTGCATTACCATTAATCAATGCATTAATGGGTATGGAGTATAACGATCCAGAGGAGATAGAGATTACTACACTGGAAGATGTACTCTACATCAATATGAAGAATGATGTGTCTTTCTGTATTCATGGTTCCATGTTTGTGTTTGAACATCAGTCTACTTTCAGTTTCAACCTTCCATACAGATGTCTGGAGTATGGATCAAAACTGTTAATGCAGTATATACAAGAACATAATCTGGATATATACGCAAGAAAAGCAATAATACTGCCAGATGTCTACAGTGTTGTGTTTTATAACGGACTGGAGGACAGACCAGACAGAGAGCTTATCACAATGGAAGTAAACAGGAAGAAGGGAAGAAGAACACCAGTGCATAAAAGCTTTCTGAAGAGAAGTGCAAAGCTCCAGTCAGGTGTGGAAATCATCAATATCAATAAAGGACATAATGCAAGGTTTTTGAAGATGTGTCAGCCATTAAGAGAATATTGCTGGATGGTAGAAGGAATGCGTGAAAAGATACGGAATGGAGAAAGTGCAGAGCAGGCAGCCAAAGAGATACTGGACAGTATGCCACAGGAGTATAGAATCTATGATAAAATAATGGTACATAGAAAGGAAGTGGTTGGCATGCTTGAAACAGAATTCGATCAGAAGAAGTGGGAGAAAAGATTCACAGAGGATGGATATGAAGCAGGACTGGAACAAGGTATTGAGCAAGGTCTGAAACAAAAAGCAGAACAGACATGCCGTAAGATGTTGCAACTTGGATTATCTTTAGAAATCATACAGAAAAGTACTGAGTTGAGCGAGGAAGAAATACTTTCTATCAAAAAGGAAATGTAGATTTTGTTACATTTACTGATGCAATATGCGGTATCACTGGAATTTAGAAGGATCTGTCAGGGCAACCTGCAGGTTCTTCTTTTTTAATAAAGACTAAAAAAGTCGTGTTGCGAGTAGTGCTTTGTCTGAAAGATTGTGGAAAAAGTTTTTGATACCCATCTAAATATGGCTTTTTTGGACATTTCAGTAACATTGTTGGTGCAACAATGTTAGCGCTTTCACATATAATTAAATAACAGAGAGGTGTTATTTTGAATATAGAATTGTTGAAGACCAAGGCAGAAGTTTTGGCAGATAATGACATGGTAGCAGAAGAGGTAAGAGACTATCTTCAGCAACATCATGTGTATTTTGTGAATCTTATGGGGTCTCCTGGAGCAGGAAAGACCACCGTACTTTTAAGTTTGCTGCATCAAATGAAAAAGGACTATTCCATCGGTGTAATTGAAGCTGATGTGGAATCTATGGTGGATGCGGAAACCATAGGTGAAACAGGTGTAAAGGTATTGCAGGTACATACTGGAGGAAGCTGTCATATGGACGCAAGTATGACATTGCAGGCATTACGCAAACTGGATTGCAGTGATCTTGATTTTGTCATTCTTGAAAATGTGGGAAATCTTGTATGTCCTGCAGAATTTGATGTGGGTGCAGATTTGCAGATGATGGTTTTAAGTGTACCTGAAGGGGATGATAAACCGTTGAAGTATCCTTTAATGTTTCAGGTAAGTGATCTTATGGTCATCAATAAAGCAGATACCAAAGAGATATTTGATTTTGATACTGCTAAAGCCACATATAATGCAAGAAAGAGAAATCTGCAGATAGAGGTACTTGAGATCTCTGCTCTGCATAAGAAAGGAACAGATGCTTTGGAAAAGTATCTCAGGTCTAAAATAGATGAAAGTCATAGAATTGCATAAAAGTGTTACTTCCGTTAATGATGAAGAAGCTCAAACGGTCAGAGAACAGTTAAAACAAAAAGGTGTGTTTCTGGTGAATCTGATGTCTTCTCCTGGTTCCGGGAAAACGACATTATTGAAAAGAATCATTCAGGATATGAAGGCTGAGTATGCTATTGGAGTCATGGAAGCGGATATTGATTCTGATGTGGATGCTGTAAGCATAGAGAAAACCGGGGCAAAGGCTATTCAGGTACATACAGATGGTATGTGTCATATGGATGCAGGTATGACAAAAACTTCTCTTGAAGAAACAGGTGTGGATGATCTGGATCTTGTCTTTCTGGAGAATGTAGGAAATCTGATTTGCCCTGCAGAATATGATACGGGTGCAGTGAAGAAAGTGATGATATTAAGTGTACCTGAGGGTGATGATAAGCCTTTGAAGTATCCTTTGATGTTTGCAGAAAGTGATGTTCTTGTGATTTCTAAAATAGATGCTTTACCGTATTTTGACTTTGATATGGATAAATGTAAGGAAAGAGCTCTATATTTAAATAAAAACATTCAGATATTTCCTGTTTCTGCAAAAACAGGGCAGGGAATGGAAGAGCTTGAAAACTGGTTAAAACAGGAAGTACATCTGTGGAAAGAAGGATGAAGATATGTATAAAGACAGAAAGAATCGTTTGACAAATCCTGGTGATTTCAAGCAGGATCCCAATTATGTTCCAGAGGATAAGGAAAAGGCGAAGCTGGTCATCAAACTTGGAGAAATGATCACAGACAGAATTCCTGTGAAACTCACGCATTCCATGGATTATACCGATCCGGAGTACTGGGCACTGGATGCTGTGCTGACAAAAGAAGAAGTGAAATTCCTGTTATCTTTTAAGAAAACACGTGTGCCATATTCTTTAGAAGAAATAGCTGACAGAAATCATATGTCTCTGGGAGAAACGCAGAAGATGATTGATCATCTTGTGTGGACAGGTATTCTGGAAATGAACAGAGAGAATGAAGACAGGCATAAACAATATAATGTTCCGATTTTTGTGCCTGGAAGTGCAGAATTCATGATGATGAACGATAAACTGACAGATGAACATCCTCAATTAGCCACTTTCTTTAATCTGATGACACAGATGCCACTGGAAGATGTGACACCTATGGTGCCACCTGGTGGAGCAGGTGTGGGAATGCATGTCATCCCTGTAGAAAAAGCCATTGAAAATGTAAGTACTTCTGTCAGTGTGGAACATATTTCTCACTGGCTGAATAAGTATGACAAATACAGTGTAGGTATCTGTACCTGTCGTAAACAGCAGGCTTTAAGAAATGAGGGTACGGGAGACATCGAAGGAGAATACTGTGTAGGTGTAGGAGATATGGCGGAATATTGCGTAGAACGTGGTATGGGAAGATATATCTCTTATGAAGAAGTACTGGAGATTCTGGAAAGATGTGAAAGAAAAGGATATGTACATCAGATCACCAACATTGATGGTGAAGATAAGATAGTTGCCGTCTGTAACTGTGCTCCGGGTGTATGTAATGCTATTCGTACTTCTCAGCTATATAACACACCAAACTTAAGCAGAAGTGCCTACAGAGCTCATGTGGACAGCGATAAGTGTGTTGCCTGTGGAAAGTGTGTGGAAATCTGTCCTGTAGGGGCAAGTAAGCTTGGGCAGAAACTATGTACACATCATGGCAATATCCGTTATCCTGAAACTTTATTACCTGATGCGACAAAGTGGACAGAGGATAACTGGAATCCAAACTACAGAGATACTGCAAAGATCAATTGTTATGATACGGGTACTGCTCCATGTAAGACAGCCTGCCCAGCACATTTAAGTGTGCAGGGATATATTAAAATGGCATCTGAAGGAAGATACATGGATGCTTTAAAACTGATCAAACAGGATAATCCATTCCCTGCAGTATGTGGAGCTATCTGTAACAGAAGATGTGAAGATGCCTGTACAAGAGGAAAAGTGGACGAACCTCTTGCCATAGATGAAATCAAGAAGTTTATTGCTGCACAGGAATTACATGCAGAAAACAGATATGTGCCGTTATGTGAAAACGGAGAAGGTAAATTCTTTGAGGAAAAGATTGCCGTTATTGGTGGAGGCCCTGCAGGATTATCCGCTGCCTACTATTTAAGAGAAAACGGCTATCCTGTGACTGTGTTTGAAAAAGAAGACAGACCTGGTGGCATGTTACTGAAGGGGATTCCTTCCTTCCGTCTTGAAAAAGATGTCATTGAAGCAGAAATAGATGTTTTAAGACAGATGGGTGTTGAGTTTCAATGCTCAGTGGAAGTGGGTAAGGATATTACTATTCAGCAGTTAAGAGACAAAGGCTATAAAGCCTTCTATATGGCCATTGGTGCTCAGGGAGGCAGAAAGACAGGGGTTCCTGGTGAAGACAGTATCGGAGTAGAAACAGGCGTAGAGTTCTTAAGAAAAGTCAATCTTGCAAAAGATACTGTAACACTTGGTAAAGATGTGGTTGTTGTAGGCGGAGGAAATGTTGCAATAGATGTTGCCAGAAGTGCTGTCAGACTGACGGATGGTAAAGTGACCATGGTATGTCTTGAAAGCGATGAAGAAATGCCTGCAGCAAGAGAAGAAATTCTTGAGGCAAAACATGAAGGTATTACTATCTGTAACGGATGGGGTCCTAAGGAAGTAGTACAGGAAAATGGTAAAGTGACAGGTATTGTCTTTAAAAAGTGTACACGTGTCAAAGATGAAACAGGCAGATTCTCTCCGGAATATGATGAAGAAGATACTATGACCATTGCATGTGAAAATGTATTGTTATCCATAGGACAGAGTATTGAATGGAAAGATCTGTTACAAGGTGAAGAGGCAGAACTGAATCCTAACGGTACGATAAAAGCAGATGAAATTACATTGCAGACAAGTGTGGAAGATATTTTTGCCGGAGGAGATGTTCTCACTGGTCCGCGATTTGCTATAGATGCCATTGCGGCAGGAAGAATTGTCTGTCAGTCCATTAACAGATTTGTTCACAGAGGCCAGTCTCTGACTATAGGAAGAGACTTAAGACACTTTGTTGAACTGGATAAAGAAGATGCTGTACTGGAAGGGTTTGATAATGCAAAGCGTCAGTTACCAACAGTCAAACATATAGCCCCTGAATCTACTTTTGAGGATATACGACAGCCATTTACAGAAGAACAGGTACAGCTTGAAGCAAAGAGATGTCTTGGATGCGGAGCTGCAGTTGTAGATCTGAATCGCTGTATTGGGTGTGGATTGTGTACTACAAAGTGCAACTTCGATGCTATTCATCTGACAAGAGATATTCCTGAAGCTTCCAATATGGTCAGATGTGAAGACAAGATAGGACCTGTAGGAAAATACGCATTGAAGAGACAGATGAAGATTCTGTTCAAGAAGAAGGATACCAATGCATGAATTAGGCATTGTCATGCATGTGGCAAAAGTCCTGGATGAAGCTGCTGAAGAAAATCATATTACAAAAATTGGTTCTGTTACTCTGGAGATAGGAGAAGTCAGTGGCATTATGCTGGACTACTTTGAAGATTGCTGGGATTACTTTAAGGTGAAAAGACCAATATTAAAAGAAAGTATTCTGAAGATAGAAACCATTCCTGCAAAAACTTTCTGTGAAGATTGTAAACAGGTATATCCAACTGTGCAATATGGGAAAATATGTCCGTATTGTCAAAGTGAACATACGTATCTTTTACAGGGGAATGAATGCAATATTAAAGAAATAGAAGCTGAGACGGAAGAGTGATATCTTCTGTCTCTTTTTCAATCTTAAGACCTGAAAAGGAAAAAGCAGAGTACAATGGAAAGCACAAAAGGGGGATTTCTTTATGAGTACATATTTATGGGTCATTAAACAGGCTATTTTCTTTTTTCCGGTGATTGCGTTTGTTATGACGATTCCTTACATGCTGTATAACTATCATAAGTATGGAAGTGTTATAGCCAGTAAGACATTCATGGTGTATTCCTTTGTTTTATATATGTTATGTGCATATTTTCTTGTAATCATGCCTTTACCGGATAAAAGTAAGGTGGCACTGATGACAGGGCCGCGTGCACAATTAGTTCCCGGTATGTGGATACAGGATATTCTTAAAGAAGGAAACAGATTACATGGGGTGTATAAGATTATAAAAAACAGAGCTGTCTTTCAATTTGGCTTCAATGTGCTGATGACAATACCATTTGGTATGTTTACAAAATACTATTTCAAGTGTGGATGGAAAAAGACATTGCTGTATTCTTTTCTGTTATCTTTATTCTTTGAACTGACACAGTTGAGTGGATTGTATGGTATCTATCCAAGAAGTTACAGATTGTTTGATGTGGATGATTTATTTGCCAATACACTTGGTGGATGGATTGGATATCTGATTATGTTACCTGTAGGAACAGTGATGCCATCAAGAGAAGAACTGGATCAAAGAAGTTTTACCAAAGGAAGCAGAGTTTCTTTAACAAAGAGAATTACTGCCTTAGTGCTGGATTCTTTCTTCTGTATGTTCTGTACAATCGGTATTGAGATTGTCTTGAACTGTATAAGAGTACATACTGTATCTTATATTCTTGTGTATTTCTGTGTGTATGTACTTTGGAACATTATTCGCAACGGATTGACGTTTGGTAAGAAGTTTGTGCATATGCAGATAGTAGATGGCACAGGTAAAGATGCGAAATGGTATCAGTTTGTATTACGATATGCCTTCTTGTATGGCTTTATGAAACTGCCGGGAACGGTATACTGGCTTTTTGAACATGTATTTCCTAATCCATGGGATTTTCCGTTAGCCTATAGAATTCCTATCTTCTTTGTATTTTTTATGTGGATGATCATAGCACTTGTAAAGATTTCGTTTCAGGAACCTTTATGGTATGAAAAACTGAGCAGAACCAAAGTGATCAGTACCATTATTGCAGAGGCAGAATAATCTGCTTCTTTTTAAGTGCAAAAGGAAAGTGAGTTTTTTCCTCACTTTCCTTAAGGCTTACTTATATTTTGTGCATTCAGCAGTAGATTCTCTGATAATTAATTCAGGTCTGGAATCAAAATGCTGTAAACGATCTGCCAGCTGACTGGCAATTTCCTGATAATTTTCTTCTTTTTCAATCATTGTAATCAGATAATGAATGATGCCTTCATAGTACAGATATTGATCTGCAGTCTCTCCATACGTAGTAAGGCCTGGAGAAATAAAGGCAGACTCAGCAATATTGTTATGACCAATGACAGACACTTGCTGAGGAATCTGTATATGATGGTCTTTAAGACAGAGAATACCACCAATGGCGATATCGTCTGTAGAGTATTGAATGGCATCAATCTCCTCAATGCGATCTATGAGTTTTTCTGTAACAGCATATCCTTTTTTGTAAGAAGACCCCATGGCATCAAACACAAGTGTTTCATCAAAAGGAAGATGGTTTTTTTCTAAAGTGGCTTTGTACTGCTTTAAGGAACGTGAGGTATTCAAAGATGCTGAAGAACCTTTGACAAAGGCAATTTTTCTATGACCTAAATCAATGAGGTATTGGGTGACAGGGGATTCTGGAAGAATACCAGAAAATAAACTGTATATATGTTCTCCTTCAACGTGTCTGCCTAAAACCATAATTGGGAAATCTTCACTGGCACAGGATTGAATCATTTCATCAGGAATGGTGCCTGTAAAGATAATAGCCGCGTCAGCCCTTTGTTCTTCCATAAAGCGTTTAGCAGTATTTAAGTGGTCTCCGTAAGTTGTACAGATAATAAAATCATAACCAAAGTTGACTGTGGCAGTTTGCAATTGGTTGATGATAGCAGAGAAAAAAGAACGTGATGCGTCATTGACAATGAATAAAATAATATTTGTTCTTTTCCTTTGCAGGTCTAAAGCAGAACCGTTTTTTACATAGTTCAGTTCTTTGGCTTTTTGCTTGACTTTTTCTCTCATTTCTTTGGAAACGCGAGGCTTATCATTTAATGCCAGAGAAACGGTAGAAACACTGATTCCCAGGCTTTTGGCAATATCTTTAATGGATGCAGGCATAGATTACTTTTCCTTATGCATGCATTGTACCATATTGTGACTTGAAAGATAAAAACACAATTTATCGAAACGTTTGAATTGTGATATTGCAAACTTTCGAAACGTTTGATATATTAAAAGCGCTAAAACGTTTCGAAACATTATTTAGTATGAAGGGAGGTTTGGAGAATGAGAGCAATTATGTTGATGTTCGATACATTGACAAAGAACTTTTTACCAAATTACGGATGTGATTTTACAATCATGCCAAATTTTAAAAGGCTGGAAGAGAAGTGTACAACCTTTGATGAATTTTATGGAGGAAGTATGCCGTGTATGCCTGCAAGAAGAGAATTGCATACAGGGCAGTATAACTTCCTGCACAGAGGCTGGGGACCTTTGGAACCGTATGATGTGTCCTGTATTGAAAAGTTAAAAAATAATGGGGTGTATACACATTTGATTACAGATCACAGTCATTATTGGGAAGACGGTGGAGCCACATATCATGGAAGATACAATTCCTGTGAATTTTTCAGAGGTCAGGAAGGGGACAGATGGGTACCTCAAGGTGAAGCGGATAAAACTTTGAATACCTGTCCTTTGAATAAAACCAATGTGTCTGCTGTTCAGCATCTTGCTAACAGAAGATACATGGTAAATGAAGAGGACATGCCTAGTGTTCGCACTGTGAATGCAGGTGTGGATTTCCTTCAGCATTATCATGATAAGGATTCCTGGTTTTTACAGGTAGAGTGTTTTGATCCGCATGAACCTTTCTATGTACCTGACAAATACAGAGAACTGTATGACTGTTGTGACAGTCACGATGCGTTCAACTTTCCTGCCTATACTTTTGTAGGAGATAAATACACTGAAGAAGAAATACAGGGGTTGCGCAAGGAATACTGTGCGCTGTTATCCATGTGTGATGCTCAGCTTGGAAAGATACTGGATACTATGGATGCCTATGATATGTGGAAAGATACTATGCTCATAGTCAACACAGACCATGGCTTCTTCCTGGGAGAACATGATTTTATTGGTAAGAATATACCACCTATGTATGAAGAGATGATTCATATACCATTCTTTATCCATCTTCCAAATATGCAGTGTGATGGTGAAAGACGCAGTGAACTGGCTCAGACAATTGATATTGCACCAACTTTACTGGAGTATTTTGGACTGGCACCATTACAGGATATTGATGGATGCAGTTTGCTGGGAGTGGTAAAAGATCATCAGAAGATTCATGATACTGCTTTGTTTGGAGTACATGGAGGACAGATAAATCTGTTTGATGGTAAATATGTGTATATGAAGAGCGGTTTGAAGGACAAGCCGATTTATAATATGACACTGATGCCAACTTTGATGAGAGGATTTATTTCCCCTGAAGCAATAGATCAGGCGACATTTGTAAATGGTGGAAAGTACAGTCATGGACATAAAGTACTTCAGGTGCCATCCAGTCCATATATTCCTTTAAAAGAACCATATCCGGATGCGGTATATAATCTGACAAAAGATCCAAAACAGGAACACAATATTCTTAATGAAGATTTACAGAAAGCATTAGATACAAAATTAAAAACAGCAATGTTGAAAGCTGGTGCGCCATCATGGCAGATGGAACGTATGGGCTTTACAACATATGAGGAGAAATGAAATGGAAAAGAAAACTTCAATGGCTGACTGGGTTCAGGAAAAAGTTATGCCTTTGATTTCAAAATTTACAAATTTTAAATTCGTTGAATGTATGCAGGCTGGTATTACAGCATGTATGAATGCCGCAATGGTCGGTTCTATCTTTATGTTATTGATGAATGCACCATTCCCTGCAGATTCTACTTTTGCTTTAGCTGTAGCCTGGAGAAATTTCTCTGCGGCAAACGCTGCATGGCTGAATCTTGGGTATCAGCTAGGCTTAAATGCGGCTGGTTTCTACATCCTTATCGGCATGGTTGTTGCAGTATGTGAAAGAGAAAAGATGAAGATTACCAATAATATGGTCATGAGTATCTTTGCCTTTATCGTATTACAATGCAGTTTCTTAGAAGGTGGTGGCCTGGATATCGGTTTCTGGGGTGCCAAAGGTATGATGTGTGCACTGGTAGTTGGTTACTTTGTGCCTGAAATCAATAAATGGTTGCTCGACCATGGCTTTAAGATTTCTTTGCCTGATTCTGTGCCTCCGTTTGCTGCAGAACCAATCAACCAGATTTTCTCAAGTTTAATACTGACAGTCATTATTTTTGCGGTCAAACTAGGGCTTGGTGCTTTTGGATATACTCTGGGCAGTCTGATTAATGGTATCTTTGCACCATTGTTCTCTGCTTCTGATACTCTTGGCGCAGTATTGCTGTACTGTGTTCTTGTCAGAGTCTTATGGTTCTTTGGATTACATGGCAATAATATTGCAGGATCAGTAGTTAACGTTATTTTAACCAATAACCTCGTGGCAAATGCCGAAGCAGTAATGGCAGGCCAGAAACCAACATTTATCTTCAATGCAGCATTCCAGAACTGGACAACTACAGGTATTCTTGCCATTGTTATTGCCATTATGATTGTGGCTAAATCAGAACAGTTAAAGTCTATTTCCAGAATCTCCATTGTACCTGCACTATTTAACATTGGTGAACCTCTGACATTCGGCTTACCACTGGTATTGAACTTTGATATTGTTATCCCTTACTTAATTGTCTTTGCATTAAATGGTGTGATTCCATATATGGCATGTAAGCTTGGATTTATGAATATTCCATATATTTCTGTACCATTTACAATTCCTGCTATTGTAAAAGTGTTCTTGATGTCCATGGACTGGAGAGCTGTAGTGGTATATCTTATCAACATGGCCGCAAGTATTGCTGTGATGATTCCGGCATTGATCAAATATGACAGAAAGCTTTTAGCTCAGGAACAGGCTTCAAAAGCTGACTGATTCAAAAGAAAGGTAAAAGGCATATGTCGATAGTATTGATAGCATTAAAGATTGGAATTGTAATCAGTTATGTCTCCATTGTAAAAATGATTGTTGATTTCAAAAAGACAGAACCTGAAGCAAGACTGCAACTGGACCTGTTATCCAGACTTGAAGTGGCTGCGGTGGCAGGTATCAGTCTTGCAGGATTACTGTCTGTAATTGATGAAAAGACATATGTGTTTACCTGTGTGGTATGTATTTTGGGCATAGTATTATCTGTTTTGGAAAGATACAGATTGATACTGGCAGGGAAATCGAAAGTGCTGCTTTGTGGAAAGCAGTATTCCCTCAAAAACATACAGAAACTTGGAACAGGACTGTTTACTTTAAAGGTATATTTAAAAGGAAGGAAAACACCTTTAAGTATTTATGTTCCTTTAAGTTCCAATGAAGTCCTCAAACAGAAAATAAGTGATAAAATCAAATAACAGTTGTATAGCCGGTTTTACAGAAACCGGCTATACTTGTCTTACAAAAGAGGGAATCTATGACACAAGTATCTTTTTTAATTAAACCTGCATCATCTTTATGTAATCTACGATGCAAATATTGTTTTTACAGTGATGTCAGTCATAACAGATCTGAATCTTCCATGGGCATCATGAAGAAAGAAGTGATGGAAAAACTGATTGAGCAGTCTCTTACACTGCCCGTGGATACCGTACAGTATTGTTTTCAGGGGGGCGAACCGACATGTGCAGGTATAGACTATTTCAAAGCATTTATCAATTATGTAAACACAAAGAACACACGAGGAAAACAGATACAGTATGCTATTCAGACAAATGGGACTTTAATAAATGAAGAATGGATTCAACTGTTGAAAGAAAATCATTTTCTTGTAGGTATTTCCATAGACGGATTTGTGAAGAATCATGATTATTTCCGTAAGGATGCGCAGGGAAAAGGGACCTTAAAAACGATTCTGTTCAATCTTCGAAGATTAAGAAATGCAGGTATTGATTTTAATATTCTGACAGTACTGACAAAAGAACTGTCTAAGAAACCAAAAGAACTGTATTCTTTTTATAAAGAAAACAATTTTGACTTCGTACAGATTATTCCTTGTCTTCCATCTTTACAGAGAAATGAAGCAAGTGATTGTTTTGCATTATCTCCAAAAGAGTTCTGTTCTTTTTATAAACAGTTTTTTGATCTGTGGTATGAAGACTATATGCATGGAAAATATATGTCTGTGACTCTTTTTGATAATCTGATTCCTATGTATAAAGGCATAGCACCACAACAATGTGGAATGCTGGGTAAATGCCATATGCAGATAGTTGTGGAAGGTAATGGAAATGTATATCCATGTGACTTTTATGTGCTGGATCAGTATTTCTGTGGTAATCTGCTTACAGATTCTTTGCAGGAAATGATTCAGGGAACTGTTGCGAAAAAGTTTATACAGGAAAAAAGAAGAACATGTACACAATGCAGTACTTGTGCGTTTGTGAATATGTGTCATGGTAATTGTAAGAGATTGTCAGATTGTTATTATACGGAAGAGTATTGCGGGTATAAAGAATTCCTGGAATACAGTAAAGAAAAGATGATGTGGATTGCCAGAGGAATACAGTGAAAAAAGTGAAGACAAAGCATATGAAAATAGAGAGGTTATCTCTCTTTTTCTTTGGTTTTTGTGCTTTTGAATAAATAGTGCTTTACAAAAGTTAGATTTATGGTTTAATGAAACTTGTTTTTCAAAGCATATAATGTCCTTAATATGGAAGGACAGTCTCTACATCTCGGCCGTAAATCGGGATACTATGATAGAATCTGTTTTTTTCTCTATCATTTTAAGTGTTTGAAAAACACTCAATAATGAAAGGGGATATAGTAATAATGAATAAATTGAGTAAGTTTTTTGGCTTCAACGAAAAAGGCACATCATTTCAGATTGAAGTAATTGCCGGTCTGACAACATTTATGACCATGGCGTATGTACTTGTTACACAGCCAGGTGCTATCTGTGGTTTCGGTCCTGATGCATTTATTGTGGATTGTACAGGAGCAGTGATTACCAAGGAAGCTATCATGGTCACATGTGCATTCATTTCCGCAGTTATCACTATTCTGATGGGATTATATGCAAATCTTCCATTCGCTTTATCTACAGGTATGGGAAGTAACTTCATGTTTGGCGCTCTGATTCAGTCTGGGGGTATCAGTTTTGGCGGAGCCATGGCTATTACTTTAATCAGTGGTATCATCTTCGTTATCTTAACAAAACTTGGTATTCGTGATCTTATCGTAAAGGCAATGCCTAAGAACTTAAAGACAGCTATCGGTATTGCGATTGGTTTCTTCATTGCATATTTAGGTTTCAAGAACAGTGGTATCGGTGTATTTGCAGATGGTATTGCTTTAGGTGATTTCACACAGCCAAGTGTATATCTTGCTCTATTAGGTCTTGCTATTATCGGTGTATTAAATGCCTATAAAGTAAAGGGATCCATCATGATTGGTATCATTGTTATCACACTTTTAGGTATTCCTTTTGGTGTAACAACATTACCAGCAGCTGTAGCTAAAGTTCCTGATCTGGAAGGTCTTCAGAATATTATCTTCAATTTTGATTTTAAATCTGTTTTAACTTTCAGCTGCATTCCATTAATCTTTATCACTTTCTGTGGTGACTTCTTCTCCACACTGGGTACAGTACTTGGTTGTGGTGCTAAAGCAGGTATGCTTGATGAAGAAGGTAACTTCCAGCATATTGAAAAACCATTCTTAGTAGACGCTATCGGTACAGTAGTTGGTGCCTGCACAGGTAATACAACGATTACAACATTCGTTGAATCTGGTTCTGGTGTACAGGCTGGCGGAAGAACTGGTATGACAGCTATTACAGTAGCTATCTGCTTCTTGTTATCCATGTTCTTATCTCCACTGGTATTAATCATTCCTAATGCAGCAACTGGACCTGCATTAATCTATGTTGGTTTCTTAATGATTGAAGGTATCAGAGATATCGAATTTGATAAGTTTGATGAAGCTTTTGGACCATTTATCATGATTATGTTTACAATATTCGGTGGAAGTATTGCCGGTGGTATCTGCGCAGGTATTATTTCCCACGTATTCATCAAAGTGGCAGTTGGTAAAGCAAAAGAAGTAAATCTGATTCTGTATATTCTCTTAATTCCGTTAATTCTGTATTTTATTGCAGGCTGATGAGGTGAACAAATGAAAGTAAAGAATAATAGAAAAGCATTAATACAGGCTGCTTTAGGTCTTGTAGAATGTGATCTTGCAATTAAAAATGCAAAACTGGTAAACGTATTTACCGGTGAAGTGTATCCGGCTACAGTATTTGTCTATGATGGCTGTATTGCTCATGTAGAATACAACAATCTTGAAGAAGGTCTGGATAAGGTAAAGACTGTTGTGGATGCAGAAGGCAAATACCTCATCCCAGGTCTTATCGATGCACATATGCATATTGAAAGCAGCATGATGACACCACGAAACTTTGCCAAGGTTTCTATTCCAAGTGGTACTACTACTATTGTTATGGATCCACATGAAATCGGTAATGTATATGGTGTAGAAGGTGTCAGATACATGCACGATTCTGGTGAAGGCTTACCACAGAGACAGTTTGTGGATATCCCAAGCTGTGTTCCTGCCGTACCTGGATGTGAAAATGCTGGTGCTGAATTCTTTGCTAAAGAAATTGAAGAACTGGCTGATCTGAAACGTGTGATTGGTCTTGCGGAAGTCATGGACTATATCGGTATTATCAACCAGGAAGATCGTATGGTGGATATTATCCATGCGGCTGAAAAGAAAGGCTTATATCTTCAGGGACATGCACCATTTGTGTCTGGAAGAAATCTGAGCGCATATCTGATTGGAGGCCCAATCAGTGATCATGAATCCAGAGTTGGTTCCGAAGCTTTGGAAAAACTGAGAAATGGTATGCATGTAGATTCCAGAGAATCCAGTATCACACATAACGTGAAGGATGTATGGGAAGGTGTAAAGCACTGTAAGTTCTTTGATAACTATTCCCTGTGTACAGATGACAGAGAAGCGGATGATCTTTTACATGAAGGTCATATCAACTATGTAGTCAATACTGCTATCAAGTATGGTATGGATCCAATCCTTGCCATCAAGTCTGCTACTTTAAACAGTGCAAGAGAAATGAACGTAACAGATCTTGGGGCAATTGCACCTGGTTATGTTGCGGATATGCTGTTAGTAGAAGATCTGAATAACATTCAGCCAACTCATGTATATTTCGAAGGTAAATTAGTTGCTCAAGATGGCAAGCTGGTTAACCCTATTGAAGACCAGTCTTATGAAATTGAAACAAGAAACTCTGTGCAGTTAAAAGAATTGTCTGCAGATGATTTCAAAGTGAAGGCTCCAATTGAAAACGGTAAGGTTATTGCAAATGTCATGGCATATCCTGATCTGGAACTTTCTTCTACTTATGCTGAAAAGACAGAATTTGAAGTAAAAGATGGTTGTGTTGTATTACCTGATGAAGACTATAAGTTTGTGATTGTCTTAAACCGTTATGGTAAAGGAACAGTTGGTAAAGGTATTGTTAAGGGATTTGGAACTAAGAGAGGTGCTTTAGCTTCTACAGTTTCTCATGACTCTCATAACCTGACAGTTGTATATGATAATCCAGAAGATGCATTACTTGTTGCAAACAAACTGAAAGAATGCGGTGGTGGTATGTGTGCTGCTTATAACGGAGAAATCCTGGCAACTCTGGAACTTCCTCTGGCTGGTCTGATGTCTTTAAAACCTGCAGAAGAATTATCTGTAGATTCCAAGAAGATGAAACAGGCAAACTATACACTGGGATTAACAGAAATGGAAAATCCTCTGTTAAGAATCGTTACACTGGCATTGCCTGTTATTCCTGAAGTAAAGATGAGTGATCTTGGTCTGGTAGACGTTGCGACTAAGACATTGATTCCTTTATTTCCTGAACAGTAATGAATGAAAATGAAGATGGACTTGTAAAGAGTTCATCTTTTTTTAAGAAATATAATAGACCACCTGACACAGTATCCTTATGAATATATGTTTGAAGTACAGCTATACGTACAGTAAATAATGACCTTTTGCATATACTATTGCCAGAAAGAAGGCAATAGTTATGCAAAAAGAAGCAAAACAGTATAAATTAGCACTCACTACATTCAATAAGAAATTCTGTAATAATGAAGAAGCATGTGAATCTTTTTTTCTTCAAGGCTAAATATCCTACTGGATATTATTGTGAAAAGTGTGGGTGTACACATTATCGCAAGATTGGAACCAGAAACCACGTATATGCCTGCAAAGCTTGTGGTCATCAAGAATATTTGTTTGCTGGATCCATCTTTCAAGATAATAAACTGCCTCTTTACATGCTATTACCAGGTATATTCTTATTTTTCAACTCTACAAAAGGTATCAGTGGAAAAGAAATGCAATACCAGTTGGGTGTCAATTACAAAACAGTACTATTAATGTGCAGAAAGTGTAGAATACTCATGCTAAGAAAAATCTGCCATTATTTCTTAAAGAACAGGAGTATAGATTCAATCATAGAAATGTAGGGTTAGGTATGCTGGACAAAA
>CAKVIS010000037.1 GCA_934754415.1 uncultured Bulleidia sp. | reverse complement strand
TTTTCCACATAAAAATAACCTCCGCAAGAGGTATCAGAACTGTCAACGTTCTGTACTACTTACGGAGATCATTTTAGAAACAATCTGAAAAGCTTCTTTTCTTTTATGCCTTAGTCAATGTATCGGCAATTGTTACTGTGGAGGTCTCTTCTCCGTCAACACATATCGTATATGTTTCATTGGTTTTTAAATCTTCACTTGCGATGACAAGATTGTCATAGCTTTTATTGCTTGCAAAAGACACGATGGTATTGCCCGTACTGTCCAGAACACTTACTTCCCCAGATACAGACAGCATAACTGCATTGATGGCTGAAGAAGAGGATGGCATCTGTGCCATATTGGAAGCGCCTGAAGCAAGTAAAGTGCCGCCATTGACGTTAAAGGTTCCTGCATAGTCAATAGCACCATTACCACCATTTTCAGGTCCGTAGATAATCAAAGTGCCTCCATTCATTTCTCCATCACCATTCATATCGATTCCATCACCTGTGGCATCAATCGTAATTTCTCCACCGTTAATTGTCAGTAAAGAACTATCACTCTGCATGTCATTGCCTGTATAAGAGGCATCCGTACTGTTGATACCATCATCACTGGAGACTATGGAAATCACTCCATCATTGATGACAATATTTTTAGCTTCAAGGCCTTCATAACTCATGGAAATATCTATTGTACCGTTATTTATCGTTAACGTATCTTCTGCATGAATGCCATCATCTGATGCCTGAAGAGATATTGTGCCATCTTCTATTGTCACATTACCATTGGAATGAATGGCATCATCTGCACTGTTGACAGTAATCGTTCCTGAAACAATGTGAATATCTCCATCACACTTGATACCTTTGGACTTTGCACTGTCTTCCTCTTCCGTACTTTCTTCCATCATTTCTCCAGGATTTCCTTTTCCATTCATAGCCGGCATGCCTTCCGGTTGCCCAGTTTGCAAAGATGGATCAAAGTTTTCCATATCCGCAGTTCCTTCAGGTTTTTCTGGCGGCATGGTTCCATCAGACTGACCACTTTGAGGTGGTGCAGCATTCTGCATGCCTGCAGTACCCTCACCTGGAGTTGCTCCATCAGGTCGCATATTCTGAGATGGATCAAAACCACCATTCATATTTCCACCATCACCCTGAGGTCCCATTCCACCAGATTGCATGGTTTCTACAGCTCCATCTGCTGTAGTAATCGTTATTGTACATTGCGTCAGGTCAACAGAATCATTCACATCTATACCATCATCCTCCGCTTCAATGTTGATGGTTGCCTCTGTACAGTCAAAACTGTCATTGGCATGAATCCCATCAGCAGAACTTGTGATATTCAAAGTCCCGCTTCCCTTCAAAGAAAGATCATCATGCGCATATATTCCAGCACCATCTTCTGTAATATCACTCACTGTAATAGAAGAGGTACCTTCTAATGTAATGGTGGTATGTTTTGCTTCAGATATGGTAATAGCAGAAGATTTTGCATTGATACTTACATCCTGTAATACCAGTTCCACTTCATCTTCACAATTGACATCAATCGTGGTGTTATCACTGGAACCACTGACAATATACTTTCCACCTTTGGCAATTGTAACTACACCATCATTTATGGATAACCCATTCCCCTGTATGGTAGTTTCATCGGAAAGATAAATATAGGATGCAGATGTATCCTGTACACTGGCAGAACAGCCTGCCAGTACTAAGGTCGAAAACAATACTGCACTTACTGCCTTTTTCATAACGCACCTCCTATAAATCACTCATTTCATCTGCTTTCAATACAGAAGAAATTGTCAGATTTCCGTTTCTGCATCTGAGTTCATCAATCATCTGTTTTTCTGCATTCACATCTTTTAATGTGATTTCATAATTCAAAAGATACATCGTTCCAAGGTTGACTGTCTTAACACCATTGAGATGATATCTGCTTGTATATTTCTTTAAGATATCATCAAAGGTATTGGCATAATCCAGATCTTCAGGAATAGTAATTTTGAGATTACGATACTTTCTTTGTGTATCAAAAAAAGACGCATGATTCATAAGCATATTGAATAAAGAAATGACTACTGCCATCACTAATGCAAAATAGATATACCCTACCCCTGCGGCAAGTCCGCATGCCATGGCAAGAAAGATTACTGCAATATCATTAGCTTTGCCTGGCAACGAACGAAAACGTACAAGTGAAAAGCTTCCTGCCACAGCCACTCCAATACCAAGATTACCATTTACCAGCATAATGACAGACATGACAATAGATGGCAAAATACATATCGTTGTAATAAAAGAACGTGTGGTGGAAGTGGTCATCTTATACATGATGGCAATAATGATTCCACATAATAATGCAGTACATAGACATATCGCTATAGTCGATACTGTCAATGATGTAGATGTGACGGTTAAAATAGATTCAAACATACTTCTTCTCCTTTAATATATTTATATAAATCGTTCCGTATTTAGAAAATGAGGTTCTTTGTACCTGCAATGCAGATAAAGCATGTATCAGCCATAAAGGATATCTGTCCATCACTTTGATTTCCACAAGGACAGAATCCTTATCCAGCAAATGCACATCTTCATAGGCATCACTTAATTCCAGATGATCCAGACGATAACGAATATCCGTATCAAAGGTTATACGCACATCTGCTTCATCAACTGCCTGAAATGCTTTTCTTTCATAAGCGATAAAGACTTTGGGACGTGCATCATAATGCTGAAACATATACGATAATTCTTTCCCGATCTGCGAATAATCCAGCAATGATGAATCTTCAATCTTTCTTTCAATTCTTCGCTTATACACAATACCTTCATACTTTTTCTTCATTTCCACATAAAGAAACGGGCAATTCTCTCCATACGTGCGTACACGAAGCTTTTCCTTATATTTAGGACTTTCTATCGATTTGGAAATCATCTGATAATCACACGAATCATAATAAACATTGAACAGAGAATATTGTGGATATCTGTCCTTTTGTACATGGCTTTGAATACTCTGATAAAACATATCCGCCTGTTGTCTGGATAACAGATACTTATGTTCCACTCTTTGAAAGGTGCTGATATAGTCCATACACCATCCTCCTTTTTGACGAGACATAGAATACAAAACCAATCTGATGAAAAAAGCAGGAAAAAGTGAATGCAGTCTGAAGAAGAGGCGAAAAAAAGAGAGGTTTCCCTCTCTTTGACACAACTATTTACCAAATCTGCTCATCAGTCTGGACATGGCATCATCCATAGTCACCTGACCAGAGCGTTTCTTATTGAAGTTACGGTTAGAATGATTTCTTCCCGCATTCTTTGCAGCAAGTTCTTCAGGACTCAGGAAAGAAGCGGAAATACGTTTGTTTTCCACATCAACTTCTGTAATGTAAACTTCCACTTTATCTCCTTCAGAAACCATGGTGGATGGATCTTTCACCATATCCTTTGACATACGGGATACATGCAATAAGGCATCTTTTTCAGCACCAATATTGATGAAAGCTCCATATTCTGCCAGTCTGTGTACAGTACCTTCATACTTTTCACCGACTTTGAGATCTTCCAGTTTCATACGCTGTTTTCTCACTTTATTCTTATTGGCTTTATAAGCAGCGTACTGTTCTTCCTTTTCCTTTACTGCAGTGATAGGAATCAGGCTCAGAGATACTCTTCCTCTTTCTGCATCAATTTCATACACAAAGCAGTCTACAATATCTCCTACACTTAAGACTTCACGAGGATCTTTGACAATCTTGGCTGACATACGTGAAGGAATCACAAGACCATCTTCATGCAGACCCACATCAATGAAAGCACCGAAGTCCACAACGTTTCTTACAGTACCGGATAATTTATCTCCGATATGCAGATCTTCAATCTTCAGAATATCACTTCTCAATAAAGCACCCTTAAACTGATCACGATAGTCTCTTAATGGCTGACGGATAGCTTCTTCAATATCCTTTAATGTAAAGGATCCAACTTCCAGATCTTTCACCTTATCTTCCGGGAATACCGCATCTGCTTCACCCAGTTTATCAATGCCACATGCCTTCATAATACTGCGGGCAATGTCATAACTTTCAGGGTGAATACTTGTTTCATCCAGAGGTTCATCTCCACCAACAATTCTTAAGAAACCTGCACACTGTGTAAATGCTTTAGGTCCAAGTTTCTTGACTTTCTTCAACTGATTACGGTTTGTAAATCTTCCGTTTTCATTACGATAGGTAATGATTTCTCTTGCAATCCCTGCATTCAGACCGGAAATATGCGTTAACAGTTCTTCACTGGCAGTATTGACATCGGCACCCGTTCTGTTAACACACTTCATGACTACTTCATCAAGACGTGAAGATAAAGCTTTCTGAGGCAGGTCATGCTGGTACTGACCAACACCGATAGACTTCGGATCAATCTTGATCAGTTCTGCTAAAGGATCCAGTAATCTTCTTCCGATGGAAACAGCAGATCTTTCTTCAATTGCCATATCTGGAAATTCTTTACGTGCTGCTTCCTGTGCAGACCATACAGAAGCACCTGCTTCAGAAACGATGGCGTATTCCACATCCAGATGGTTTTCCTTGATCAGATCAGCCACAAACTGTTCACTTTCTCTGCTGGCTGTACCATTACCGATGGAAACAATCTTGACATCATACTTTCTGATCAGATCCAGTACTTTTTTCTTTGCCTGTTCAAGTTTTGCATTATATCCAAAGGCATAAATCTTATCTACTGTTAACATCTTGCCTGTTTCATCAATCACCGCAAGTTTACATCCATTGATATATCCAGGGTCAAATCCTAACACAACTCTGCCCTTTAAAGGTGCCTGCAATAACAGTTTTTCCAGGTTCATGGAGAATACTTCAATAGACTTATTCTGTGCTCTTTCAGAAAGGTCAGAACGAATTTCTCTTTCGATGGAAGGAAACAACAGTCTGCTGCATCCATCTTCACTGGCTTCCTTTAACTGTTGTCCCACAACAGTAGACTGTCCATGTGTCAGGTTATTCAAAGCCTGTTGTTTCAGATAGTCTTCATCAAAGCTGAAAGACACAGTAATCACTTTTTCTTTCTCTGCTCTGTCTATTGCCATCACTCTGTGATCTTTGATGGAAGATACTTTTTCAGAGTGGTCATAGTACATTTCATAGACCTTGTTTTCATCCCTGGCATCTTTCTTCAGTTTTGTAACAATAGCACCTGCCTGTTCGATATTTTCCTTAAATGCCCATCTTTGCTGAGGATTATCAGAGACCATTTCTGCAATAATATCCTTAGCACCCTGAATGGCAGCTTTGGTATCCTTCACTTCTTCAGTAATATACCTGGAAGCCTCTTCTTCAAGACTTCCTTCTTCAGGCAAGCTCAGCATCCAGTCAGCAAGTGGCTGTAAGCCAAGCTTGATGGCTGTAGCTGCACGTGTCTTTTTCTTCTGTGCATATGGACGATAGATATCTTCCACTACAGATAACTTTGTGGCTTCTTCCACACTCTTTCTGATTTCTTCTGTCAGTTTTCCCTGTTCACTGATCAGACGTAATACGTCTTCTTTTCTCTGACGAAGGTTATTCTGATATTCAAACTGTTTCTGAATATATAAAATCTGTTCTTCATCCAATCCGCCTGTCACATCTTTACGGTAACGGGCAATCATTGGCACTGTATTTCCTTCTTGCAATAACTGTAAAGTACTCTTTACCTGTTCCAGGCCAACCTGTAACTCTTTGGCTATGGTCTGCACGATTTCTTCATTCATAGTTTCATACTCCTTTGCAACATATTTATTCTAACACAAGAGTGACCTGTAAGAGATGTGTGAATGAATTTTCACAATTTCTCATTCTTTTTTTACATACCGATTTCACAAATATTTTGTTTGTACATTTGTCTTCTTTCGTCAATACTATAAGTACAGATGAAAGACGTTTCATCGTTGTTTCTTTGTAGTACAAGGGAAGAGGAGGAACTATGTTATTTATTCTTATACTTATCGTACTTATTTTATGTATTCTGGCAATGTGCATCAACATCGTGCCACAGGGAAGTGCCTATGTGATTGAACGTTTAGGTAAATACTACACCACATGGAATCCAGGCATTAACTTTAAAGTACCGCTGATTGACAGAGTCGCAAGAAGAGTTCTCATGAAAGAACAGGTTGCTGACTTTGCTCCACAGCCTGTTATCACAAAGGATAACGTCACCATGCAGATAGACTCTGTTGTCTATTTCAGAATTGCTGATCCAAGACTGTATGCCTACGGTGTGGAAAATCCAATCATGGCCATGGAAAATCTTACAGCTACCACGTTAAGAAATATTATCGGTGATATGGAACTCGATGCCACTTTAACAAGCAGAGAATCCATCAACTCCCAGATGTTATCCACGATTGATACAGCCACAGATCCATGGGGTATTAAAGTTACCCGTGTAGAATTAAAAAACATCCAGCCACCTGCTGCTATTCGCGAAGCCATGGAAAAACAGATGAAGGCTGAACGCGAAAAAAGAGCTGCCATTCTTACTGCAGAAGGTGAAAAACAATCCATGATCTTACAGGCACAGGGTAATAAAGAATCTGCAGTCCTCAATGCCGAAGCAGAAAAACAAGCTACTATCTTAAGAGCAGAAGCAGATAAACAGAAAGCTATCTTAGATGCTGAAGGTAAAGCAGATGCCATCCTTAAAGTACAGCAGGCAACAGCACAGGGTTTACAGATGATCAAAGATGTTTCCCCAAGCGATGCAGTCATCAAGTTAAAGTCTCTCGAAGCTTTTGGTAAAGCTGCAGACGGTCAGGCAACAAAGATTATCATTCCTAGTGAAATCGCCTCTCTTGCAGGTCTTGCCGAAGGTTTAAAACAGATCAGCAGTGAGAAATAACCATGTTTTTCGACTTAATATTCTTTGTCATCTTCACTGTGATTATCTCCATGGCCGTCGTTGGTGCAGGTTTATCGGGAAAGACCGTCAGAAAAACCTATGGCACAAAGTCATCCGATGGTCATTACATACCAAAATCACAGGATATGACCTGCCGCAAATACGGGCACAGCCATGAAACAGAATCTACCCCAAGATATATCGTTCATGAAGATCCGGAAACAGGATATGTTATTCTCAACGGCATCAAACGCAAGATTTCAGACTGTAAAAATCTATAAGAAAAAAACAGGTGTTGTCTCTACCTTGAGACAGCACCTTTCTTCTGCTTCTTCAACGCATACATTCTTGCGTCTGCTTTTTCTATTGCTTTATCCAGAGGGAGCTTTTCTTTTTGCTCAATGCACACTTCTCCTATAGAGAAGGACATCTCAAATGCACTTCCATCCGGCATGGTAACTGTGTGTTTCTGAGTATGTAAATGCATATCTTCATGAGAAACAGGCAGAATTGCCAGAAATTCATCACCACCATATCTCATGATAAATCTGTCTTTACCAAGCGTTTCTTTCAGCTTCTTTGCCGTGATGCGGATAGCTTCATCACCACACTCATGACCATACGAGTCATTGATATGTTTCATATTATCAATATCCGCAAAAATCAGATACACCTTTCCGTTTTTCTGTAACAGATCATAGTATTCCTGTTTTCCATATTTATCCATGCCAAATCTGTTATAACATCCGGTTAACTGATCACGTATATACAGCTCATCCAGTTTTTTATTGATGAGTGCCATCAAAGCTTTTTTACGCATATTCTCAAAAGCATTTTCCAAAAGAGAAAGATATACAGACATAAACCCGTACGAAGCTCCATCAGGAATACCAAGAGTCACCACAAACCCGATGACCGTAGACCCATAATGCAGCGGATATACCATGTAGAGATCATTGTGCTGTGCAACAATGGATGGAAGTACATCTGTTGTGGAATACGTTGTATAAAAATGCGTATAGGTATCCGGATGTAATCCATGTACTCCGCTTACCGCAAGTAAATGTGACTTTTCAGAATAGTGAGAGACATTTTCCGGATCTTCAAAGTTGGCAAAATATCCTGCATCCAGCGCAACATACACTTCCGGAAGTCCAAAACACGTTCCAAAGTCCTCCAGTAAATTTCCTATTTCCAATATAGAATTACATGCTAGCAGCTTTGGTTCAAAGTGGGAATGTATTTTGTGAAAATCATGCACACTCTTATTCACATCCAGAAATCTTACTCTGAAATCTTCATCATTATCTCCTGTGGTATATCCTGAACTTGTCTGCAGGATGATTTTATACGGAGAATAGACTTTAACAGGCACCTGTCTGCCTTCTATCTTATCCATCAAGGATTCTACCGCAAGATACCCAATATGTTCATAATCTCTGTCAACACTGGTAATGCGTGGCGAGTAGGCATACGCAAGTTCCTGATTATCAAATCCTGTCACAAGAACATCTTCCGGAACACGGATATGATGCTTTGCCAGTTCATTAATCACACCTCTTGCATTATTATCATTGGCACATACAAAACAATCCGGCAATTTTTTTCCTGATTCCAGATACATTCTGCACTCTTTTTCTCCGTTTTCTGTCTGCCAGCCATCCCCGTAACAGCCAAGATTTTCTATTTTATATTTTTCACAGGCCACAAGATATGCCTTTTTACGTGTCTGTGCTTCCAGACTCTTAGGATACCCACACAGAAAGACTGTTTTTCTGACATTCTGTTGTGTATACAGATGGTCCATCAGTTCCATGATGGCACTGAAGTTATCCGTTCCGATTTCTGTGGCATGTGCCAGAGGATAATTGATGGAAACTACAGGAATACATAATCTCTGAGCTTCATCCACAATACGCTGTCTTTCCTCCTGTGGCCAGGAACGGTTCCCCTGGATCAGCACACCGTCATATTTTGAAAGATCCGGCATATGCAAAATCTCCAATGCAGAAGTTTCCACTTCCTGATCAAGATACTTAGCCACAGCATTAAATACTGTCAGCTCAACATCTTTACGACTTTCAATATATTTCTTCATGCCAGATATCTGTGTAATCAGATGTTCATAACTCCATTCAAATGTTAAACAAATAAGATGATAAGACATAGGTTCACTTCTTTCTGTACCCACAGTATATCACGGTTAGAAACCGGTTACAAAAAATAAACTGTTTTCTTTCTGCAGTTGCAGTAGAATAAAAGTTGTACATACAACCTTTAAGGAGAAACCACTATGACTGATCCAAGAGAAATCACCAAAATAGCACGTGAAACACAGAAACTGCACCAGCTTGTCTTAAAAGACACAAGCATCGGTTCTTCAGAACTGGATGTCATCCACTATGTCCGCCATCACCCTGGCACAAGTCAGAGCGAAGTGGTGGAAGGACTGCACAGCGAAAAAGGAGCCATTGCAAAAAGAGTACTGTCTCTGCAGAAAAAAGGCTATCTTGAAAGGAAAACAGACAGCCATGATAAACGCAGACATCTTTTATACCCTACAGAAAAAGCACAGTCTCTTAAGCAATCCAAAACAGAAACAGAATCCATCTTTTATGCATGGTTGCTGGAAGATCTAAGAGAAGAAGAAAAACAGACATTTCTAAAAACACTGGATACTTTGTACAGAAAAAGCAAAAAAGAAAGCAGAACAGGGTTTCCTCATATTCTGGAAAGGCTGAAAAAGCTATGAAAAAACCATCCGTTCTTTACTATTTCAAACTGGAATGGAAAACACTGAGTATTGTGACCATTACCGGCCTCATCTATAACATCGGCCTTTTAGCAGGCCCCTATTTTGAAGGTCTTCTTGCACAAAGTATTTATGACTACTCTGCAGGCTCCATCTTCTTTAAAGATGTACTGCACATTGTTATTACCTATATTCTTGTCATCACATCCGTACAGTTTGCAAGGTTTTTAAAAAGAAACTATGTGCGCATCTTTGCCAACAATACCAACAAACGTTTCAAACAGACCATATATCACAATATCCTCTGCACACCCCTGCAACATGTTGAACAGGAAGGTACAGGCACCCTTTTAACCAAAGCTGTCTATGATGCGGATGACTGCAGTGAAGGCATGCGTAAATTTACTACAGAACTGTTTGATACCTGTATTGCCTTACTTGCGTATGTCGGTATGTTACTGGGATATGATGTAAAGCTTACTCTTTTGTGTCTGGTATCTGTTCCTGTCTCCTACATTCTTGCAGAAAAGATGAAAGGCACGGTTCAAAAAGCCAATACTCATCTGAAACAGATTACCGCTTCCTTAAACGAAGAAACTCTGGACAGAGCAGAAAATGCCCTGATGTACAGAGTATATGGTGTCAGTGAAATACGTACACAGGACTATGAAAAAACACTGAATCAGTATGAAAAAGCTTCTTTACAGGCAAGCATCCCCTTCATGGCATTACCGCCCCTTTATCAGACTATTGCCTTGATTGGCATATTCCCTATTCTGTATTTTGGTTCAAGAAACGTAGTACAGGGCACATGGAATATCGCCGCTTTTACCACCTATCTTGCCTGTTTTATCAAACTGTCCGTCAAATCCAGTAAATCTGCAAAATTATTCAATGCAGTACATAAAGCACAGGTGTCTTGGACACGTGTTTCCCCATATCTTACAGAAACCACACAAGAAGAAAAAACATATATACCTTGTAATACTCTGGAAGTACACCATCTTTCTTTCCATTATCCTGACGCAGACTATCTTTTCAAAGACATTTCCTTCCATATGCATGCAGGAGAGATAACTGGTGTAACTGGCAAAGTAGCCTGTGGAAAAACCACCCTTGGCAAACTGTTTCTTCACCTGCAGGACTATGAAGGTACTATCTCTGTTTCACCTGCAAATGTCACCTATCTTGGTCATGATTTCCAGTTACTTAATGACACTGTATATAACAACATTGCCTTAGGTAAAGATATGGATATTCTTCCATATTTAAAAATGGTATGCATGGATAAGGAAGTAGAAGATATGGAACAGGGCATACATACAAGATTAGGTAACGACGGTGTACGGTTATCCAAAGGACAGGCACAACGTATTGCCCTTGCAAGAACTCTGGCACATGCCAAAGATCTGCTGGTGCTGGATGACCCTTTCTCTGCTTTGGATTCCACCACAGAAAAACAGGTATTCTTCAATTTAAAAAACTATTGTAAAGACAAAATGGTACTGCTCATTTCTCATAGACTTGCCATGTTTACGCAAACAGATCAGGTCATCTATCTGAATGATCAGACAGCCCTTGTGTCTGATCATTCCACTTTGCTGTCTCAGTCAGCCTCTTATAAAACACTTGTAGAGAAAGGAGAAGCCCATGATCTTAGACATATGTAAAAAAGTTCTTCAGACACATTGGTTACTGACTGTCGGAATGATTCTTTCTATTATCGGGTCTGTTGTTTTAGCCGTTTTACCTCCAGTCATTCTTGCAGGAATTGTGGATACCTTATCTTTATCAAAGGCCATTTCTGTTTCTGTAATGATCCTTTACTTTTTCTTATTTCTTTTTGAAAACGTATGTATTTCCATAAGAGACAGTCTGTTAGTTGTCTTTGGACAGAAAATGAGTCATACACTCAGAAGTACCATGATGCACTTTTATATCACACTGGATGCGGACACTTTAAACAAACAGTCTCCCGGAGCTGTGGTATCCGGATTCATGTCAGACATTGATGCCCTGGAGGAACTGTTTACCTCCGGTATCATTTCCTTGTTTGTTGATGCATGTACTTTACTGAGCATTCTGGTCATCATGTTTCAAAAAGCCTTCGGAGCCTTTCTTGTATTACTTGTTGTTCTTCCGCTTATTTATCTGTTTACAAGAGCTGTGCAGAAAACAATGTTAAAAAATGAAATCAAAAACAGAAATGCCATTGCAAGAACCAATGCTTTATTACCTGAAACTGTACACAACCTGCTTATGATACAGAATCTGGATGCACAGCCATACATGGAAAGTATCTACGACAAGGCAATTACAGAAAGTTATACAGCCTTACAGAAAACCAATTTCTTTGACGCTGTCTACTCTCCAGTCATTTTAATTACCAATGCCATAGTCACAGGAACAGTCATTGTGTTATGTGCAAATCCAACTGTCCACATTTCTGTTTTCGGTATGAGTGCAGGAACAGCACTGATGTGCATGCAATACATTTGTAAAGTCTTTGGCCCAATTGAAAGTATCGGCATGGAAATCCAGACTATCCAGTCTTCTTTGGCAAGTATTCATCGCATTCATCAATTCTTTACCCAGCCTTCTCAAACAACACAATACAAAAAGGAAACACCCACTGGAAATTCTGTCATTTCCATAAAAAATGTCACTTTTGGCTATGATGAAGACACAGAAGTACTGCATGATTTTTCTTTGGAGATACAGAAAGGAGAACAGGTCACTTTACAGGGAAGAACAGGTGCGGGTAAGTCCACTCTCTTCAAACTGATATTGGGACTGTATACTCCAGACAATGGTACAGTACAAGTATTTCAACAAGACCCTGTGACCATTCCACCTTTACAAAGAAGAGAAATCTTTGGCTATGTAGAACAGTCTTTTCGTCCTGTAAAAGGTACTTTACTGGATCAGATTACTTTATTTGATACAACAATTTCCATGGAACAGGTACAGAAAGCCTGTACTCTGGCAGGTATAGAGGAAACCATCACTTCTCTTCCTCAGCAATTCCATACTCCTTACAGCCCTAAAATCTTATCTCAGGGACAATGGCAGTTAGTATCTATCGCAAGAGCCATTGTTAAAGATCCTCCATTACTGTTATTAGATGAGATTACAGCAAGTCTTGACAGCTCCACAGAACATCAGGTGTTACTGGCTTTACAAAATGCCATGGAGAACAGAACCGTATTATCTATCTCTCACAGAACCACCGCTATCACAGGAAGAGTGATAGAAATACTTCCAGCAGAAAATACTCCAAAGGCACAAAAATAGCACCATCACTTTCCTATACTTTCCTTGTAAAGAGGAACCCAATATGAAAGTATATGTAAAAGTCAAAAAAGACGGCAACTCCGGATTAGTCATTGGTCATAGCAGTAACTTCCAGAAAGCCATCAGCGGATTTGGAGATATGGGACTTGAAGTTATTCCATAGTATTCTCTGGATGAAGTCTATGAAAAAATCACAAGAGAAGACATTGTTGTGGACTATATTGCACAATGTGAAGAAGTATTACTGAAATTTGGAGTGCATACACCACATGTAGAAGACTATCCTGATTGCCTTAAACCGTTTCTTGGAAGAAAGATCTGGAAAGACACCATCAATTCCATTGCCAAAGATGAAAAGAAATGGTCTGCAGGATGGTTTGTCAAGCCAACCGAGGCCAAAGCATTTACAGGTAAAATCATTTCTTCCATTAAAGATCTGACAGGCTGTGGATGTTTTGAAAAAGACTATGAAGTTTTATGCAGTGAACCGGTAGATTTCAAGCGTGAATGGAGAGGATTTGTGTATTATGATACCTTTATGGATATACGTCCCTATAAAGGAGATTATCATTATACCTATGATGCAAATACTGCAGACAATATCCTGAAAGCTTTTATTTCCTGGGAAAACAGACCTTCTGCCTGTGCCATTGATATAGGTGTAACAAAGGATAACAAAACTTTACTTGTAGAATGCAATGACGGCTATGCCTTAGGCACTTATGGCCTGGAAGATTATAAATATGCTAGATTTCTTTCTGCCAGATGGGCACAGCTGTTACAAAGAGAAGATCCTTGTGATTTCAGAAAATATGGAGATATGTACCATGCGTAATACGATTATTCAAAAACTGCACTCAATTGAAAAAGAAGAAAACATACAGATTTTGCTGGCTGTAGAGTCCGGCAGTCGTGCATGGGGATTTGCCTCCCCGGATTCAGATTATGATGTACGTTTTATTTACAAAAGAGATATAAAAGACTATCTGAAACTCAACCTTTATAAAGATACTCTGGAATATCCTGTTGATGATGTTCTGGATATCAGCGGATGGGATCTTTCCAAAGCATTAAAGCTGATGTACAGCTGTAATCCTTCTTTATGCGAGTGGCTATCTTCACCGATTGTGTATATTGAAACAGACAGTGCCAGAGAATTACGCTCTTTAATGTATTCGTATCTTGATTGTTCAAAATTGCTCCACCATTATCTGAGTATGGCACGTAAAAACTATACTACCTACCTGACAAAAGAAACGGTGCGTGCAAAAAAATACTTTTATGTATTACGACCAATACTGTGCTGTAAGTGGCTACTGGAATACGGTTCTGTACCACCGATGGAATTTGCCACACTCATGGAAGCAGAGTTGCCAACAGATCTGAACAATGTTGTAAAGCATTTGCTGGATATCAAGATTTCCTCACATGAAATCAAAGAAATCCCTCAGATTCCACAGGTACATGCCTATCTTCTTCAAAACATGCAAGAGATACAGGAAAAGATATCCGGCTTACCACCTCAGCAACACACTTCTATCGCCCCATTAAATGATGTATTTCTGAAAGAAGTACTGGAACATACAGATGGAAGAAAAACAGGATAAGAACCTATTTCTTATCCTGTTTTATATAGTCAGCCAACAAACTTTCCTGTCCCGCAAGTACATATTCATTGAAATCTTCCATACGCACTATTTCAGGAATATTTTCTTCAGGAAGATATTTCTTCAACTCTTCTCTTATCTCGTCTGTATCCACAATCATGTCATTACGTATCACAATCACCTCAGGATCCAGAATCACCACATTTGTCAGAATTGCCTTTCCAATGATTTCCTTTATGGAATGTATAGAGTACGGATTTATAGCCAGCGGGCGTTCATACTGAAACTGGTTTAAAATATGTTTAATTTCACCGGCAAGACCATGTGCTCCACGAACCAGCTTTCCGTTTACAATGATCCCCTGTCCACCAATCAGCCATCCGGACGGCTGTGACATCAGACAGATATTGTGATATTTTTCCTGATTACTGTACCAGCCATACGCTGCACAATTTGCATTATTCTCAATGATCACAGGTATCTTCAAACAGGTTTCAAAGTGTTTCTGAATATCAAGCATGTTCTCTGTGTTTCCTTGCAGATTAATGGAATTCGTTTTAGGAAGATTCAGTTTTCCATCATGAATAACTCCTGGAACTGCGATGCTTAAAGCCGTAAATGGTGAACCAGTGTTCTGACAGATCTGCACATCGACAATATCATCAATATCCTGCAAAGACAGCGTTTTCTTCAAAGCTCTTCTGTCCAGCGTAATTTGTCCATTCTCATAAATTCTGTACCGTATCTGCACCTCCCGGCTAGCCGGTGCCACTGCAATCACAAGCATCTTACCTGTATGTTTTTTACAGCATGTGCAGCACTTTGCCGTATTCTCTTTTTTCTTTCGAAAATAGACTTCAACTTCATTTTTGACATATTCCAGACACCCCACAGCATCATATTTTGCAAATAAAGCAGTTGGAATATTCAGCACTGGTTTATCCGAAAGACTTCTCTGCAAACGTTTCTGTTCATATGCCACCTGTGGTGCCACAAGAATGACATCATAATCTTTGGCGTTGGCATACACTTCCTGTACACTTACTGCAGAGAAAACATAGTCCATATCTGCCATCCTTGCGGCTTCGTTTAATTTCTCAGCAAAGAAAGAAGTAGTCATACCTGCCGTACAGCATAAGAGCACTTTTGTTGTCTGTACATACTTCAAAGCCAATAAAGCAGAAACCATTTCATTAAACAGATCTTTGGAATGCACCTCCTGTACAGGTTGAAAATGCAGGAAAAATTTTGTGAGATTTGTTTTTCTGCAGGTAACACGTAATTCCACTATTTCCGGTTCATTATCAAAATGGTAAAAATTCACTTCTCCCAGACCATATTCCGTATCCACATGTACATGTCCCTCATCTTCCACGCTTAAAGTATATGGTCCTTTCTGAGATATAAGCCATTGTTTAAAATTGAATGATTCAGACATATTTTTCACCCGTTCTTTCGTTATGTACATCATAGCAGTAAAGCAAAATACAGACAAATCTTTTACACTATATATAAGGAGACAACCACATGTTCATTCAAGGATGCAAACTGGACTGGTCAAACACAGATTCCAATACCTATCTCAGACATATCCCTGCACTGCAGACAGACTATATTCCTTTTACAAAACCCGTCACCATCTTTACAGGAGAAAACGGCACTGGAAAATCCACATTACTAGAAGCCATGGCCATTGCCAGTGGATTCAACCCAGAAGGTGGCACCAAGAACTATGCCTTTTCCACCTATGATGATTATTCAGAGTTATACAAAGCTGTCCGCCTGATCAAAAGTATCCAGAAACCAGAAACCGGCTACTTTTTACGTGCTGAAAGTTTCTATAATGTCGCCAGTAAAGAAGAAGAGTATGCAGATCTTACGCATCCTTCCATGAATCTGCACGCAAGATCTCACGGAGAAAGTTTTCTGGATATTGCTCACGCATATATTCGTCCGTATGGTCTTTATTTTTTAGATGAACCGGAAGCTGCTTTATCCCCTCAAAGACAACTTTCTTTATTTCTGGAAATCTATAATGCTGCACAGCATGGTGCTCAGTTTTTCATAGTAACACATTCCGTCATTCTTTCAGGTATCCCTGATGCTGAAATTCTTTCCTTCGATGAAGGTGTCCTCCATCCATGTGCCTATGAAGAAACTGAGAGTTATAAGATTACAGAAATGTTTCTGAATAACAAAGAAATGTTTCTTAAGAAACTTTTAGAGGAAGCAGAATAAAGGAGTATCTGTCACCATAACAGATACTCCTTTTCAGTGTGCCGGGCATGGCACTAATTCAGTCAGAGATAAACTGACCACGGGCTTTTACCGCCAAGTGTAGTAAACCACAAGCTGTTATCCGTGAGGATATGAGTGAAGGAAGTGGTGTAGCGATTCTTTCGAGCGTACGGATAGAAACTTGATATAAGGCTAAATGATGGGTAAGGTTGCTGAACAAACTGAAGCCCAAAAGGTAAACGTAAAATCAAAACAGTAAATCAAGACGTTGTGAAAGAAACAGGATTAGTGAATTACCCCGGGAGGCCTTG
>CAKVIS010000036.1 GCA_934754415.1 uncultured Bulleidia sp. | reverse complement strand
TCATATGCCAGATATTCAGCAGCAGTTAATGCACAACGTGGTGTCATGATACGTTCGATAATGGAATCATCAGAAAGGTTGACATACATTACAACCTTTTCCATAACACCTGTTTCTTCAAAAGAACGTCTGAACATATCTGCAACGTCGTTTTTAACACCCATTGCACCGAATACAATACAGAAATTTTCTGCATCTTCACCCGTCAGTTTTGCCTGACGTACAATCTGGATAGCCACCTGATCATGAGGAAGACCAGAGCCAGAGAAGATAGGCAGTTTTTGTCCACGAATCAGTGTATTCAAGCCATCAATAGCAGAAATACCTGTCTGAATATAGTTTCTAGGATATACACGAGAAACTGGATTCAGCGGCTTGCCGTTAACGTCTTCGTACTTATCAGGATATACATTTCCTAATCCGTCAATAGGTTCGCCTACACCATTAAATGTACGTCCAAGAATTTCTTTAGATAATCCAAGTTCCATTGGATGACCTAAAAGCTTTGTCTTTACATTCACTTTAGACATGCCGTCTGTACCTTCAAACACCTGTACAACGGCTTTCTCGCCTTCAATTTCAACAACTCTTCCCATACGGGTAGAACCGTCTTTTAACTGAATGGAAACCATTTCCTCGTTGGAAACATCTTTTACATGATCTAAAGCAATCAAAGAACCTTTCACATCATTTAGTCCTAATAGTTGTAAACTCATGAAACGCTCCTTTCTTATTTCACTGTAGCCAAAGCGGCATCAATCTTATCTGGATAAGTATCTAATAAAGCCACGTTATCATTTGGAACATCATATTTGATAGAAATGACTTTTTCAAAGATACCTGTCTGTGTCATTAAAGAAACAGGAATATGTTTCTCTACCAGCTGAGAACATGCTCTGCGCAGGTAATCAATGGTCTTTAGCATCTTATACTGCTTTTCCATACTTACAGAAGTATCGTCTTTATGGAAGGCATTCTGCTGCAGGAAACCAACACGAATAACACGTGCAATTTCCAGAGTCAGCTTCTGATCTTCAGGTAAAACATCAGATCCAATCAGTTTTACAACTTCCATCAGGTTGGATTCTTCATGAAGAATCTCCTGCATTTCAGCACGAAGGTCCAGGAAATCATGGGCTACATTCTGTGTATACCAATGAGAAAGATCATCAATATATTCAGAATAGGAATCTGTCCAGTTCATGGATGGATAATGTCTTGCATAGGCCAGAGCCTTATCCAGAGCCCAGAAGCAACGTACAAAACGTTTTGTATTGGAAGTGACAGGTTCAGAGAAATCACCACCCTGAGGAGAAACTGCACCAATTAAAGTGACAGAACCTTTCTGACCAGATAATGTGTCAACATACCCTGCACGTTCATAGAACTGTGCAATACGGGAAGGAAGATACGCAGGGAATCCTTCTTCTGCAGGCATTTCTTCCAGACGACCGGAAATTTCTCTTAATGCCTCTGCCCAACGAGAAGTAGAGTCAGCCATTAATGCACAATGGTAACCCATGTCTCTGTAATATTCAGCGATTGTTACAGCTGTATAAATAGATGCTTCACGTGCAGCAACCGGCATATTGGAAGTATTGGCAATCAATACAGTTCTGTCTAATAATGGCTTACCGCTCTTAGGGTCTGTCAGTTCAGAGAATTCTTCCAGAGCCTGTGTCATTTCGTTACCACGTTCACCGCAGCCAACGTAAATGATAATATCTGCATCACACCATTTGGCAATCTGATGCTGCATCATCGTTTTACCTGCACCAAATCCACCAGGAAGTGCACTGGAACCACCTTTGGCAATTGGGAACATTGTATCTACAACACGCTGTCCTGTGATTAATGGCATTGTAATAGGCTCTCGTCCTTTGATAGGTCTTGGAGTACGAATAGCCCATTTCTGCATAAGAGTTACTTCTTTCTGTTCATGTGTACTCTCGTCTTCAATGACAGCAAGAACGTCCTTTACAGTATAGGCACCATCGCTGACTGCTTTGACTACCTTTCCCTTAATCCCTACCGGAATTAAAGAACGGTGTTCAATCAGAGAAGTCTCAGGGCATGTTGCAAAAATCTGACCGGAAGTAACAACATCGCCTTCCTTGATTTTCATTGTGACATCCCATTTCTTTTCTTCATCAAGACTTGGAATTGTTTTACCTTCAGAAATAAATGCGCCTTGTTCTTCAGCTATTTTTTCCAGAGGTCTTTCAATACCATCATAAATGTTTCTCAGAATACCCGGGCCAAGTGTTGCGTTCAGAAGACTGCCTGTACCAATGACAGCCTCACCTGGTTTTAATCCTGTAGTGGATTCATATACCTGGATCATTGTTCTGTCGTCACCAATACGAATCACCTCACCAAGTAACTTTTTTTCACCTACATAGACCATTTCTCTCATGGCCAGATTTTTAGCATGTAAGACAGAGATAACAGAACCATTGATAGAATAAATTACATCACTCATTTGTTCTCCTCACTTTCTGTCAGTTTAAATCCGGAATGATTTCTGAACCATTCCATTTCATTTTCCAATGATTCCTCTAAGGAACATGTATATTCAGTTCCCAGAGTTTCATCACGATATTTAAAACCACCTAAAGACATATATGTCTGTTCCAGCGGGTTTGTATATCCTTTTTCATCAAGAAAGGACTGAAGAAGCTTCATATCGTCTTTATCACAGAAAAACACACCAGAGTCTGTTATCTGTAAATAATCCAGTCTTGATTTTAAATATGTTGCATAGTCTGCGGAAGAACGGAACTGTTGCAATTTATTTCTTACTTCATCAAATAATGCATTTGAAAGATGCTGTCTCAAAGCCAGCAGCTTCTTTTTTGTGTCCATTTTATCTCTGCTGGATTTAGTAGCAGCATACAGACGTAATTCGCTCAATTCCTTTTCGAGATATGTATCAGTCTCCTTCTTCAGACCTTCTTTATAGAAAGATAATTGATCATCATGTAAAGAATCTGTTTCAGATTGTACAAGCTCCTTTACAAGTGATGCATTGGAATTAACATCTTCCTGTATCTTTCTTAGAATTCTTTCTTCGTAGTTTTCCATACTTCACCTCAAAGTTTGATACCGGTGGCATCACTGATATAAGAGTCGATGGTTGCGCCGATATTTCCGGAACCATGTCTGTCGGATATTTCGACAATTAACGGTTTTGGAAGGTTTAACTTATAGTCAGAAACGACATCGCTCACTTGTTCTACAGTTTTGGTTGTCATCAGGATAATCGCTATATTTTTATCCTGAATGAGTTCGTCCAGCTTTTGAAGGATTCTGTCTCTTTCATGAATGACTTCTCCTTCAATGCCTGCAAGACGCATTCCCATCACTGTATCTGTATTGTCACTAATGCAGAATGCTTTCATACTGCAATCCTCTATTAAAGTTTGTTGATGATCAAGATAGAAATCAATAGACCGTAAATAGCGATACCTTCACCTAAGGCAACGAAGATAATAGCTTTACCGAAGTTGTCGCCATTTTCAGAGATAGCACCAATAGCAGCAGGAGCAGCTTTAGCAACAGCAAGACCTGCACCTAAACTGGAAGCAGCAACGGCGATGGAAGCAGCGATGAAGCCTAAACCCTGAGCACTGGAAGCTGTAGAAGAAGTAGCTTCTTCTGCAAGAGCAGCAAACTGGTTAGCCTGGAAGACTAAGCAAACTAAGAATACACCTGCAAAAATGGAAATCTGAGCAATCATTCTTGCTTTTGCATTATTACGGTTGATACCGCCTTTGAACATTAACCATAATGGACCTACAACTAATAATACAGCTAAACATGGAATAACAATTTCACTAATAGATAACATAATTTTTCCTCCTGGATTTATATCCTTTTCTATCATTCTGCTTCCGCAGTTAGTGCTTTATATTTTCTACCGCCACCATTGTAGTAACGAGAGAACATTTCATAGTATTCAAGACGTAAAGACTGAATACCCACAACAAGACCTTCAAGTACCATAACAAAGATGTTACCTAAGATCAGTACAATAATTCCTGCATTGGATGTCATCTTGACCAGTGTCATAACTACAAGCATCATACCGGCATGAGATAATACGAAACCGCCTACTCTTAAATAAGACATGGAGTTTGTAACAAAAGACAAAATAATTTCCAATACTTCAAAGATATTCTGCAGAACATATCCACCCCAGCCTTCTTCAGGTGTCATTGGCTTATGCTCAACAAGATTCGTGAATGGTTCTTTCATTAAGAAACATATTACAGGTACACCCACAAAGATTACCATGCATGCAGGATTTAACAGTGGAGAACCACCACCAACTAATACACCGCCTGCAGCAAGCAGTACATATAAGTAGAAGCAGAAACCTGCAATACCATTCTGTGAGAAGAAAACTTCTCCCCATTTTTTGTGTTTTACATTGTTTATGATGTTCAAAGACATGGACATCAGAATTAATACAGCCCCAACCAGCATGGCTCCAAGTAACAGCGTCATGGTATTGGAATTGGACATAACATCAAAGAGTTTTTCACGCACATGGAATAAACTCTGATGAATTGGATTCAGAATTTCTTCATTACCAAACAAGGAACCAAACAGGAATCCAAATATAGTAGACGTGATACCTGCTCTTCCTATAATTCCAAACAGTTTGCCTTTCTTTTCAAATACTAATCCCAGGATCATCAGGACAATTCCCTGTCCCATATCTCCAAACATGATTCCGAAAAGCAGACAATATGTAATGGATAAGAAGAACGTTGGATCAAAGTCATCATATTGCGGTAAAGAATACATTTCCACAAACAACTCGAACGGTCTTGCAAACCAGTTGTTCTTCAATAATGTCGGACACTGAAACTGTGGAACTTCAGAAGGATCTTTCTCATCAAAAGTGACTTCCATTCCCTCGAACTGTTTTTTATACTCTTCTACCTGAGATGCCTGCACAAATCCGGATAAATAATACATATCATCAAATACAGAAATGTATTTATACTGTTTTATGATATCATCCTCCTGAGAGCAGTAAGCATAAATATCATTTAACTTAAATTCATATTCATGGAGCAGTTTATGTACATCCACCATTGGAATTTCAACAGGTTCAAAATATAAACTGTCAAAAATCTTCTTTACTTCATCTGCATAAGAATCACTCGTCACATAAACCATCCAGATATACTGTTTTGTTTCATGTAAACGATGATGTACAAAAATATTGTCTCTGTACATAGAAAGCTTTGGAAAACTCTCTCTTGGTAAACGGCCAAATCCAAAATTTAAATATCTGCAGGCATGAATTTTTTCAAATCCACATACTGAGAGCTCTTCTAAAGCAGTTTCATCATCCGGTGTCAGAATGACATGTTCAGCATCACTTGTGATACCGAACTTATCCTGAAGTTCATCGATAAATGCTTCAATATCTTCACTGGAATATCTTGTGGAAGGCTCCTGATCATGGAAGTCAAATCCTACCGCATGAGCAAAATTCTGTAATGTCTGCTTAAATGCAGCATATGGATTTTCTTCCGATAACATCTTTCCACCGTTTTCTTCTGTGACGATATTACTGGCCGGTTCAACATCAAGCATGTTCGAATGCATTCCTTTTAACAGCAGGTCTTCAACATTGTCTTTACTGGTACCTGCTGATATATATTTCATTTTTACAATTGCCATCTGTCTTCTCCTTTCTAATATACAAGCAACGCTCTGACTCTGTCCTTGGAGACGCCGTATCTTGCTCCTTCAAGAATATTAATCAGATTACGTATTTCAGCTAAAGATAATTGCAAATAACTCAATAGCACCAAATACGGTTCTGCGCTTGTTTCAATAGTTGTGTAATACATGTTATAGGCGATACGTTCTGTGTATCGTTCAATGTATGTAAAGTTTTCCTCCTTTACATAGCGATGATATTTTCTTTTCAGCATTTCCAGAACTTCCTCAGGTGAAGAAGCATCTATCATTTTCTGCAATTCTCTTGCAGAGAACAGACTGTGAGCACTGGTAAGCTGCTTTGCAATTTTATCCCCTGGAAGTTTAAAATATTTCTTAAGTCTGTAGATAAGTGTTACATTTTCCAGCTCAATACGCTTTGTAATCATATCTACCAGAAGTTTCTTTTCTTCTCCTTTTGCACTGGAGGAAGCCATAGATATCAGATTTGCATAATAGGCATCTCTCATATCATGTTCCAGAGAAACCATATCCAGTTCCTGTAATTCTGAATTACGATATTGCAAAAGAATCTTATAATACTTTGTCTCTTTCAAAAGATCCAGCAGTTCTTCATAAGAATACACATCTACAAGTTTTGAAATATCAAAGGATAAATATTGCACAATATACATAGGCATACTTGCAATCAGCTGCTCTTTTTCATCACTGTCCGGGTTGATCAAAGTACGAATACACATCAAAATCATTTCAATTTCCGTATTCATACCTGCAGCAATTAAAAACTGACCATCTTCCTTACTTCCGTAACGTAATAACTTACGTAAACGATCATAGACATTCAGTCGTAGTAACACTTCCAACTGTCCACGATGGACCGCTTTTTCGTTTACTCCTTCCAATGTGTGTTCAAACAGTTTATCTGTTTTCAAGAAAGCAACGATATCTGCGATATTCTTTTTCTGAAGTAAGGCTTCATAGTCACCTGCACCAAGACGTTCACCAAACATAGCTCTGGCTTTTGCGACCATTGCGCCGTCATTGTTCATGGCTACTCACCTTTGACAATACGGTTATAAACTTCTTTGCACCAGGAATCTTTGTTCTGATCAAACATATCCTGAAGCTGTTTAGAAGCTTTTGCATAATAAGCCTGGTTTAAAACATCATCATCTTGAATTTTCTTGTCTAACTCTGCTTTTGTTTTAGCAACAGTTTCATTTACTTCTTTCCAAGTTTCTTCGGACATCTTTTTCTTTTCGTCTTCGATAGCTTTTTTTAACAGCGCTCGTTGATTATAGATATCCTGAATCTGATTTCGCACATTTTCATCTGTTTCAATCAAACTTTGGATTGCTTCAATTTCCATCTTGTCTCTCCTTACTGCTTTTAAAAAAATGAACATAAAAGCGTATATTATTATTACACCGTAACTAAATTCTTTCAACCAATTTGTGAATGATTCACAAGCAATAAAAAAGTCGGCATTTTTTTTACTAAATACCGACAATATTCAAGAGGGAGTCCTTGAATCAATCTAAAGTCACATCTGAAATAAAGGATGTGAAATCCTGATAAGAGTTCAGATCATCAAGACCATGTACTCTATCTGCAATACCCCAAATTTCAGAACGATAAGCAATAATTGCAGTTGGAACTAATTCGTTCTGACGAATAGCCCATTCTTTGTAGATTTCAGCTCTCTTATCCTGGTCAAATTCTGCTAAACCTTCAGCAATTAATTCCTGAGATTTTTCATCACGGAAACCAGAAGCATTGAATCCACCAGCTACATAAGCATCAGCATCGTATAATCCACCTGTTGGATCCGGATCAGCAGAGAGTGAGAATCCCATTGTATAAATATCGAAGTCTTTTTCGCCTGGTTCAGCATCCATTGTCATAGAAGATACTGTATTGAAGTCCATCTGTGTGATTTCCAGATCAACCCCAATCTTATGCCAGGAATCGTATGCCATGGAAGATAATGTTCCAGGCCATGTAGAATCTGTATATACTAACCAGTTCAGATGTAATGGTGTTCCATCCTTATCACGGATGCCATCTCCATCTGTATCTTTCCAGCCTGCATCATCTAACATCTTGGCAGCTTTGTCTAAATCGTAATCATATGCATTTAATGCATCGTTTCCAGGATATGCCCAGGATACTGGAGAAATTGGAGCCATACCTAAGGAAACAAGGTCATCAGAACCATATTCAGCTTTTAAAAATGACTTTCTGTCTAATGCATACATTAATGCCTGACGTACCTCTGTCTGAGCAAGTGTAGGTCTTGTTGTATTAAAGCACATAAATGTATATCCATTACCTAAATAAGATACCAGGTGAGCATTGCTCATGCTTTCAATAGATTCAACGTTTTCAGCTTTAGCAGCAGGCATACACATATCGATTTCACCACTTTCAAGTGAAGATAATACTGTGTCATCTGCAACTTCCAGCATGTATACGCCATCAATCTTTGGTTTTGCATCACTGTCCCAGTAATTTTCATTAGTCTTCAGTTTTACATACTGCTTGGAAGCATATCCTCCATCTTCCAGAACAAACTTACCTGAACCCATTGGTTTCTGGTTCAATTCATTTAATTCTTCAAAAGAAGAATGTGCATAATATTCTTTGGACATGATTCCATAAGTAAAATTCTGAATATTTGCTGGTGATGCACTTGCCATTGTAAATGCCACAGTCTTATCATCAACAACTTTGATATCAGCAATAGCATTGGCAACATTTAATCTAGGACCTGCATAGTCTTCTTCTGCCGGAACACTGTATGAGTAAGCAACATCTTCTGCTGTCATATCCGTTCCATCTGAGAATTTAATGCCATCTTTCAATGTAAATGTATATGTCAGTTTATCATCTGACAATTCCCAGTCAGCTAAATATGGAACATATTCACCTGAAGCATCGACTGTAACAAGCGGTTCAAATATCAGACTGCATACATAGCTATCATACGTATTAGAAGAAATAAACGGACTGAAATTTCCTTCAATTCCTGATAAGCCATATTTCAGAATATTTGAAGATGATGTGGATGAACCGGAAGTAGATGAACCACCACCGCATCCGGCAAGTGATAATGCCAGAGTAGCCAGCAAGGCTGATTTGTAATACCTTTTCATATGTTTCCTCCCTTTTTAAAAATGTCTTTATTATAGCGACAGATGTTCTCAAAACAAGGATAAAATGAATTATTTTTCAGTTTTATTGTTATTTTTTACATATGCTTATGTAAATTGTTACATTTTTACATATAGAAAAAGTGCAGCTAGTGCACTCTCAATGTTATGCAATATCTGTCAAATCATAATTATCCAGATATTCCTGTACTTTTTCACAAATTTCTTTCAAAGTATCCCCTTCAAACGGACTGGACAGATGGGATGTTTTCAACATGTTTGTCCATGTATCACTTCCACCAAGACTCGTATACTCCATGTATTTATCCCACGCCTTATGAATGTCTGTCTGTATCATTGCCCAGAATTCCAAAGAAATAGTTTGTGCAAGACAATAATCAATATAGTAGAAAGGACTGCTGTAAATATGGTGTTTTAACTGCCAGTGTTCTCCGTCACTGTAGAATGGAATCTGACCATCCAGTCTGTACCAAGGCATATACAGCTGACATAATTTTTTCCATACATCATGTCTTTGTCTTGGAGTATATTCCGGATGTGCATAAATTTCATGCTGGAAATGATCCACTGCAGTACCATAAGGAATAAATTTCATAGCTCCGGCAACATGAGAATATACATATTTTCTGGCGTCTTCTCCAAAGAAATCTTTTGCCCATTCCTGACCAAAGAACTCCATAGACATGGAATGACATTCACAAGCTTCCATTGTAGGCCAGATTGTAGATTCAGGTACACGATCTTTATTCAGCCATGCTTCAAATGCGTGACCTGCTTCATGGGTAATCACTTCTACATCTCCCTGAGTACCATTAAAGTTTGCAAAAATAAACGGCATTCTGTAATCTCCAAGAGAAGTGCAGTAACCACCGCCTGCTTTACCTTCTGTAGATAAAAGGTTCATGAGATCTCCATCTACCATCTGATGAAAATACTCGGATGTAACTGGAGATAATTCATCATAAAATTTGATACCTGCTTTTACAACATCTTCTGCTGTTCCGGCAGGTTTGGAATTTCCTGATCTGAATTCCAGCTGTGCATCAGCAAATGATAAAGGATAAGATTTTCCTAAGCGCTTTGCCTGTTCTTTATAAATAGACTCGGTAACTGGCACAACATATTTCACCACTGCTTCTCTGAACTTTGCAATATCTTCTTTGGTATAGCAATTTCTCTGCATACGATAATAGCCCAGCTGTGTATACCCGTCATATCCAAGTTTCTTACCCATACTATCTCTTAAATGCACAAGCTCATCATAAATACGATCCATTTCAGGCTGATGTTCCTTATACCATCTTCCTTCTGCAACCCATGCCTGTAATCTTCTGTCATCATCCGCATCATTCATAAATGGTGTCATCTGACTTAAAGTATATTTTTCACCTTCAAAATCAACTTGTGCACTGGCAAGTAAGTTTTCGTATTCCTGTGCAAGTTTGTTTTCCTTTTTCAAGTCTTCTACAAGAATCGGATCGAATGCTTTTTCTTCAATTTCTGCATTCACAAATAAAATTGCGCCGAAATCTTTTTCAAATTCCGCTCTGAATGGAGAATGTAATAAAGCTTTTGTAAAAGAAGCAGAGTATGGTTGAAGCTGAGGAAGTGTTTCCATCCAGAATTCATTTTCTTTTGTATAGAAATCATCTCTAGTATCAATATCATGATGAATCTGAGCTAATGTGGCATAGGTATGAATATGTGTTTGGGCTTTATCCATTTCCAGAAAAGCTTCCTTTGCAGTTTCATAATTGTCAGCTACTTTAAACTTTTCTAATGGCTGTTTCAAACTGTTTTCCATTTCATTAACATCTAATCGTTTGTACTTCATTTCATTAAATTTCATATACATAATCCTTTCTACTTTATGGTATACTAACTCTTGCATTTGGAGAATTACCCAAGAGGCTGAAGGGGGCGGTTTCGAAAACCGCTAGACGTGCAAGCGTGCGGGGGTTCAAATCCCTCATTCTCCGCGTATACCACTATTTTCCGTAATAGTGGTTTTATTTTACGTCATCATAAAACTCTATGTAAAGAAAAAGAGCCTGGAATCTTCCGGCTCTATAAAGTATGCATGATTTTATCCATTACTTTCAGACATGTTTCACTTGTAGAATCAAAGACTTCTTCGTATTCTTTTGCACCACCATTGACAGTATCTGCAACCATTTTGATGCATAAACATGGTATACCGTTTTTATTTGCAGTCTTCACAATACCAGCAGCTTCCATTTCACAGATATCTGCATTGAATTGTTTGTGAATAGCTGTTTTTTCTTCTGCAGTATCTACAAATTTATCCCCTGAAGCACATATCACTTTCTTAATAGACGGTTCCTCCTGCACCACTTTTTCAACAAGAGATGGTGTAGCAGGCATATATACAGTTGGATATTCATCAATATAATGTCCAACTTCACAATGATCAATTGCAGAAGTATCAAACGGATAATGAACTACTTTTTCAACTACACATAATGGTACTGAGCTCATTTCTTCTGTCAGTCCGCCAACAATACCAAAATTCAGAATACATTCCACCTTATATGCAGAAATCAATACCTGTGTAGCGCTGGCTGCAGCAATTTCGCCTACACCACTGTGTAATACAAACAGTTCTTTATCGCCAATAACATATGTATATACATCAAAACCACCGGCGATTTCTTTCTTGACAGGTTCACCGTAAAGCTTTTTCACAGCACCAATTTCCACGGCTGCAATCATACCAAATCTTTTCATTCTCTATCTCCTTTATTCTTCGCTCAATTCTTCCCATTTTGCATATAAATGTGCTAATTCATTGTGAATATCGTCTATCCACTGATCAAGTTCGTTCATTTTCTGAGCATCCTGATAATATTCAGGTTCAAAACGCCATTCACGTTTTTCTTCAAGTTCCTGTTCTTTTTCAGTAATCATCCGTTCAAGTTTTGCAAGCTCTCTTCGAATGGCTTCAGGATTTTTTGCTTTATGTGTTGTCGCCTTTTTTACAGGTTCTGCAGTTTTAATCACTTCTTCTTTTTTCTGCAAATTGGTTTCCTGTGCTTCTGTATACTCCTGATACGTTCCTTCGAAAAAGTGATATGAGCCATCGCTTTCCATTACCAGCAATTTTGTAGCAAGTCTCGAGATAAAATATCTGTCATGACTGACAAACAAAATCGTGCCTTCAAATTCTTTTAATGCATCTTCAAGAGATTCTTTACCAGGAATATCCAGATGATTTGTAGGTTCGTCAAGAATCAGAAAGTTATTATGCTGTAACATAAGTTTAGCTAAAGATAGCCTGACCTTTTCTCCACCAGATAGTACATCTACCAGCTTAAAAACATCATCTGCACTAAATAAGAATCTTCCCAATGCAGTTCTGACAGTTGTTCTGTCCATATCTGGATACTCATCCCACACTTCTTCCAAAACAGTCTTTCCACTGGAAAACTGCGCCAGTTGCTGATCAAAGTATCCAGGATCTATCTGATGTCCCAGCAAATAAGAACCACCAAGTTTTGGAACCAGTCCCATCAGTATTTTTACAAGCGTAGACTTTCCAGTACCGTTAGGTCCGATAATTGCAACTCTGTCATGCCGCATTAATTTCATGGAAATCGTAGCCAGTGGTCTATCATAACCTATTACCAGATTTTCTGTTTCAAGGACTTTTTCTCCACCTTTAACTGCTGGAGAAAACCTTGCTTTAAATTTTTTAGAATCAGTTTTAACTTCCTCTATTTTTTCCATACGATCCAGATATTTGATTTTAGACTGTGCAAAAGCAGCCTTGTTCTTCTTATATCTGAACTTTTCTATCAACTGTTCAAGTCTTTCTATGTCTTTCTGCTGTCTTGCGTACTCCGCCATCTGACGTTCCACATCATTTTTTTTCTGTTCCACATAACTGCTGTAGTTTCCGGCATATCGTTTCATATTGCCTAATTCCATATCATAGACTACACTTACGACCCTGTCCAAAAACATACGGTCATGAGAAACAATAACTACAGCTTTAGGATAATTTCTTACATACCCTTCCAGCCATTCAATTGCTTCAACATCCAGATGGTTTGTAGGTTCGTCAAGCAATAAGATGTCCGGTTTGGATAGCAGTAATTTTACAAACGCGATACGTGTCTTTTGCCCTCCGGAAAATTCATTTACATGTTTATGCAATTCCTGCAGGTCAAACCCAAACTTCGAAAACACTGTACGCATCTCCGCTTCCCAGTTATAGCCATTATTCAACTCAAATTGTTCTTGAACAGCAGCATACTTTTCCAGAACTTTTTCAGTTGGATCTATTGCCATCTGATTTTCAAGGTCATTCATCTGTTCCTTAAGTGCAAATATCGGAGCATAAATTTTCTTTAATTCTTCTTCAACTGTAATATCTTCATCTGTCAGCACCTTTTGAGATAGATAGCCGATAGATAATACATTTGGTTTTGAGATTACACCTTTATCAAAAGTTTCTTCTCCACACATGCATTTCAGAAAAGTTGTTTTACCACAACCGTTTCTTCCGACAATAGCTATCTTTTCGGTACCTTTAATTTCAAATTGTACATTTTCAAATACTTCTTCAGCGCCAAAGTATTTTGAACCATTACTTACCTGATATAACATATACCTCCTTTTTAGAAAACAAAATGGAAGAACCCCTCTTCCATTTTGCAAAATACGTTAATAATTTAAATTGCGAGGTGTTCTTGCGAATGGAATAACATCACGAATATTTTCCATTCCTGTAATATACATAACCAGTCTTTCAAAACCTACTCCAAAACCGGCATGCTGACATCCGCCATATCTTCTTAAATCAAGATACCATTTATAGCTATCTTTATTTAAACCTAATTCATCCATTCTCTTTTCCAGATATTCCAGACGTTCTTCTCTTTGAGAACCACCAACCAGTTCTCCTACTCCAGGGACAAGACAGTCAACTGCAGCCACAGTCTTTCCATCATCATTCAGACGCATATAGAATGCTTTTATATCCTTTGGATAATCTGTTAAGAATAATGGGCCTTTCACTACTTTTTCTGTGAGGTAACGTTCATGCTCAGTCATCAGATCCATACCCCATTCAATGTTTGCATTTTCAAACTTAACACCATCAGCAACTGCCTGTTTCAGTATCTCAATTGCTTCGGTATATGGCATTCTTCTGAATTCACTGTTACGAACATTGTTTAATCTGTCAAACAGAGAGGTATCAATGCGTTCATTAAAGAATTTCATTTCTTCTTCACATGTATCAAATACATAATTAATACAGTATTTTACCAGATCTTCAATAACTGCCATGTTATAATCCAGATCCGCAAAAGCCATTTCAGGTTCAATCATCCAGAATTCTGCAAGATGATTTGTTGTATTTGAGTTTTCTGCTCTGAAAGTTGGACCAAATGTATAAACATCTCTGAAAGCTAATGCATAAGCTTCAGCCTGTAACTGTCCTGAAACTGTCAGACTTGCATGCTTACCAAAAAAGTCTTCTTCATATTTATCATCTGTTCTTGTAGTGACAGTAAATTCTTCACCTGCCCCTTCAGCATCACTTCCAGTAATTAACGGTGTATTTACATACACAAAACCCTGATCCTGGAAAAACTGATGAATTGCCATAGCCAAAGCACTTCTGACTCTGAATACTGCTTCAAAAGTATTTGTTCTTGGGCGCAAATGACCAATTTCTCTTAAGTATTCGAAACTATGTCTCTTTTTCTGTAATGGATAAGATGCATCACAATTTCCTTCAACAGTAATCTCCGTAGCCTGAATTTCAAACGGCTGACGTGCCTCAGGCGTTACAACAAATTTACCTATAACACTGATTGCAGCACCTGTCAGTAATTTTGAAATTTCACTATAGTTTGATAACATTTCAGCATCATAAACAATCTGCGCATTTAATAAATATGTTCCATCATTTAAAGCAATAAAAGATACATTTTTACCAGCACGATTCGTACGAATCCATCCTTGAAGCTGAACATATTCTAATTGATCTTTTTCTAATTGTGTTCCTTCTTTTGTCAGTGCATATAATTCACGCACACTCATTTCTGTTGGCATAAAAATACTCTCCTTCTAATTTATTGTTCTATAAGATTTGTTTCAAACACTAATTCCTGTATGGAAGAAACAACATCTACCTGTTTTACAAATATTCCTGCAGGAACACTGAAATGATCCATGCAAAAACTAACAATACCCTTTATTCCATGTTTCACCAAAAGATCTACCGTTTCCTGGACATCCTGTGAAATACATAGGATAGCAATACGACAACCTTTAGGCATCATTGTATCTATATCGCATATATTATACACAGGTACTGATGCTTTTGCCTTTTCGGGTGCAATATCAAACGCACAAACAATTTCACCAACCACATGATTCCAGTTATTGTAATTTAATAATGCTTTTCCTAAGTTACCTGCGCCGACCAGTATGATTTTCTCATCGAAATTAACACCAAGCTCTTCAGAAAAGATACAGATTAATCTTTCTACGTCATAGCCATATCCTTGTTTGCCAAGCTTACCCAGGAATGAAAAATCTCTTCGAATAGTAGTCGACTCAATACCGACATATTCTGCCAGCTCTTTAGACATAATTCGATCTACTCCGTTTAATTTAAGTTTTCTGAGTGCTTTTAAATACACCGGATATCTTTGTAGCGTTGCTTTAGGAACTTTATTTACTGTCATTTATTCATCACCATTTCCATATTACCACCAGAAACAGCATTTGTGAATTTTTTGTTGTTTTTCACTCATTCATTTTCACCAGGCATATCCAGTGAAGAGTCTGCAGTTGAAGTAAAATCTCCAAATAATCCATGTTTATAGGCAATATATCCTGTTGCACCAATCATAGCCGCATTGTCTGTGCAATATTTGATAGGTGGTTGTGACAATTCAATATCTGGATACTTTTTCATTCCTTCAGCTAACATAACTCTTAGTCGGGAGTTTGCTGCAACACCACCTGCTGTTATCACCATCTTAGGTTGAAGTTTTTCTACTGCATGCAAGGTCTTTCCTACCATCAATTGTAAAGCTGTTTCCTGAAAAGCATAGGCTACATCTTCTTTTATCACAGGCTCGCCCTTCTTTTCTTCTCGCTGAATTAATTGTAATACAGCTGTCTTCAGTCCGGAAAAACTGAAATCATATTCTCCCTGTACTTTTGGAGTTGGTAAAACATAGTGAGGTTTACCTTCTTTAGCCATCTTATCAATAATAGGACCACCTGGATATCCAGTTCCAAGAACTCTGGATACCTTATCATAGGCTTCTCCAATAGCATCATCCATTGTCTCACCAATAACCTTGAAAGAATATTCATCACTCATCCATACAAGCTGACTGTGACCTCCGGATATGACTAATGCAAGTAAAGGAAACTGTAAATCATGATCAAGTGCAAATCTGTTAGCATAAATATGCCCTGTCATATGGTTCACAGGGATTAATGGTTTATGAAATGCATATGCAAGGGTCTTAGCTGCAGTAACACCTACATGTAAAGATCCGATTAATCCAGGACCTAGTGTATAGGTAATTCCATCAATATCATCCATAGATAGCTGAGCATCTTGTAATGCCTGCTTAATGACAGCAGAAATATTTTCCACATGAATTCTGCTGGCAACTTCTGGAACTACACCACCATATAATGTATGTACATTAATTTGACTTGAAACAACACTGGAAAGAATTGTATTGCCATTTTCAACGATGGCACAAGCTGTTTCGTCACAGCTTGATTCAATAGCTAATAATTTTGTCATAGTAAACCTCCTATTGGTTTAATCATCAAATCACCATCCTCACCATTCGGATAGTATTTTTTTCTTACGCCAGCTTTAATAAATCCATTTTTTTCATATAAGCGAATTGCTTTCTCATTACTCTGACGTACTTCCAGAGAAATATTTTCACACCCTTTTTCAATAGAATCTTTAATACACGAATCTAGTAATTTCTGAGCAACACCCATATTTCGATATCCTTCAGATACAGCAACATTAGCAACCTGAGAAATCTCATATGTAATCCACCAATCAATATATCCAACAATCATATCATCTAGAACATACACATAAAGATTAGAAAAAGGATTTTCCTTTAATTCATATAAAAACTGTTCTTCGTTCCATGGAGAATCAGGAAAACAGGTATTTTCAATATCTAATACATGGGAAATATCCCTTTGTTCCATACCGCGAATCATTTTGTTAGGTATGCCTCAGAAGATTTTAAATATTCTGGTGTTACAAGATCAATGTTTTCTGCTTTTAACCATTTATTTTTTAAATCAAAAAAATTAGAAGCAAAATCAGGAATGGTATCAGCCTGTCCTACAAGTGAACCATCACCAACAATTTCTATATTTTCGTTTGTATATTCATCTACAGGCAACACATGAGGAGCCTCAATATATTCTCCGTGATCAAGCAGAGCAGTGTACATACGGTGACCTCTTGCATCCATAACAACACGACAATTCTTAGTGCCGGCAAATAATTGTAAAGTGCCAATTGTATAAAGTGGAATATTCTTCAAAGAAGCAAATACTTTAGCTATTGTCATAGCGATTCTAACTCCTGTGTAGCTTCCAGGTCCCTCAGTAACAACAATAGAAGTTATATCTTCAGAAGAAAAATCATTTCTTTCCATCATAGAAATTAAGCAAGGAAATATCTCTTCAGATTGATGTTTAAAACAATCTTTAACAACACTGTCAATTACACCATTTTCATCCATTAAAACTAAAACCAGATATTTGGAACTGGTATCCATACCTAATGTTAACATGCTAAGTCCTCCAAGATATTTTCGTATTTATTACCATGTGCTGTAAAATGAAATTTGCGATCTCCATTTTCTTCAAGAGTAATAGAAATCATCATATATTCCTCAGGAATTAATTCCTTAACAAAACAGCTCCATTCAATAACAGTGACTCCATCATCATCCAGCAGTTCATCAAAACCTAGATCCTGATGCACTCCTTCTAATCTATAAGCATCAATATGATATAAAGGAAGATTACCTTTATAAATTTTTAAAATATTAAAAGTAGGACTTGTAATATTCTTTTTTATATTTAATCCTTTGGCAATGCCTTGGGTTAATGTGGTTTTACCCGCGCCAAGATCACCATCTAATAAATAAACAGAATTCTTAAAAGAATATCGACCAATTTTTTCACCTAAAAGGTGAGTCTGATCTAAAGTACTTGTATATAAATCTAATTCTTTCATAAATCAACCTCTTCTGCCGCTATGCTATTATATTACTTTTATACATAAATTCAAAAAAAAGTGAATGTCGTAAGACATTCACTGATATAACCTGGCAGCGAGATCGATTCACCCGAGAGGGCTAT
>CAKVIS010000035.1 GCA_934754415.1 uncultured Bulleidia sp. | reverse complement strand
TTTTCCACATAAAAATAACCTCCGCAAGAGGTATCAGAACTGTCAACGTTCTGTACTACTTACGGAGATCATTTTAGGGTAACCTGTAGGTTCCTCTTTTTTTTGAAATTCAAAAGAAGAAATCCTCACTTTTTGTGTATATAGCTATTGAGGAGGCTATGAAAATTGATGACAGGGATTACCAGAATCCCAAGGAGATAGAGATTACTGCACTGGAAGAAGTACTCTACATCAATATGAAGAATGATGTGTCTTTCTGTATTCACGGTTCCATGTTTGTGTTTGAACATCAGTCTACTTTCAGTTTCAACCTTCCATACAGATGTCTGGAGTATGGCTCAAGTATGTAGAAGCACATCATCTGGATGTGTACGCAAGAAAAGCAATAGAACTTCCGGAAGTGTACAGTGTTGTGTTTTATAACGGACTGGAAGAAAAACCAGACAGAGAAACTATTACCGTGGATACAGAAAGAGGGAAGTGACTGGCATGCTTGAAACAGAATTTGATCAGAAGAAGTGGGAGAAAAGATTCACAGATGATGGCATTGAAATTGGAATAGAAAAAGGACAGAAACAAAAGCAGAACAGACATGCCGTAAGATGCTGGAACTTGGATTGTCTTTAGAAATCATACAGAAAAGTACTGAGCTGAGTGAAGAAGAAATACTTTCTATCAAAAAAGGAAATGAAGCTGTAAATTCTTTGCCAACGAAGATATGTAATCATATGTGTAGTGAACCCCTGTAGTTAAACATACTCAGGGGTTCACAGATTTCGTGAAAGAAGCAACGACCCTTTATTGGTGGGGAGGTAGTTGACTTCATTTTCACATTTTATTTTGGCTTACTGATTTTCTGTTGCCAAAGTGTTGCCATTTCTTTGTAACGATTGTAAATACTGTGTGTAACCGCTATTTTGAATAAACTGCATCGTTTCTTGAAAGAAGATATACACAATACTGATTCATGCTGATCCCTTCCCTCTTAGAATGTTCTGCAAGGGAACGATGAAGACTTCGTGGTATTCTAAGCTTAAACTGTCCAGAATAATCCTCCAAGCTGTCCGGTTCATGGATTTCAATACCATCTTCCATAGCAGCTTCTAACCATGCTTTCTTGGCATCTAAAGCGTTTGCGACAGCGGATTCTATTGTTTCTCCACAAGTAATACATCCCGGAAGCTCCGGAAATGAAACCACAAAACCGCCCTCATCCTTATCCTCTACAATTTCCATACGATAATTCATTGCAAAATAATCATTCAGCGTTTTCATCATTCACCACCTCACTTTCAACAATCTGCTTTACCATCTCTACATATACTTTTTTGATAGGTTCATTACGTATCCATAGCTTTCCAGCACCTTACGTAATTCATCAAAACGGAGGTCTTTTGATAAAGCACATATTCTCGTTAATAATTTATCCCATTTTGACATTCTGAATACCTCCTGTCTATAGTATTAGTGGTATCACATTTGGTGTCAATGTTCTTTGCTAAAAGAAATTTACATGACCGGTTTTGTCACCTTAACTTTGCGAAATTTGTATAACTAAACCCAAAGAAGCATTAGTAGCCTGCATCAATGTACTTCTCATCCATTCCAAAAGGCCATGCTTCACAGATTCTCAAACTTACGTTGATAGAAGTAACCAAATGTGGTTTGTCTGACATACTGATTACTTGTAACGAACCCAATATCGCTTCTGCAAAAGTAATAGAGAAGAACGACGGAGTTTGAGAAAAATCATTCCACGCTCTGTCTTTCCAAATGTGAAGTGATACTATATTGACAGTCTTTGAAGTAAAGCCGGTCTTATGTCGTCTAAACCAAAAATACTGAAGATCAGTTGTTCAGCAGCACATAAAGCAGTAAGTTTTCGGAAAGATTTACTTTTTTTTGGGCCTGTTTTTTATCAGAACAGCCAGTTGGGGAAATTCATGATTCGTGTTTGTGACGGATCTGTCTTCTGTAAACTCCTGGAGTGACGTGATACACTTCTTTAAATTTATGCATGAACCAGCTTTTGTCTTTAAATCCAATGGTAAAGGCAATGTCTTCAATACGCATTTCACTCATCTCCAGTAAATGGACTGCTTCTTCAAGACGAATGGCTAAAAGTTTTTCAGAGAAGGTGACACCTGTAATGATTTTAAATCTCTGGCTGAGATAATCCGGATGGTAGCCAAAGGTGTCTGCCACCTCTGAAAGAGTACAGGTAGAATAATGATCCCCGATATATTTCATGATCTTGCCGAATCTGTTGGAGGAAATCATGGTGCTGTTTTGAACGATGAGAGTAGTTTGTCTGTGCATGTCCAGAGTGGTCAGTAAGCCAACTAATAACAGATGTACAAGTTTGTCTCTCTGTAAACCTTTTTTTGGATATTGCTCATACAGCAGAAATATATACTGCTGGATATCTTTTACTTCAGATGTTCTGAAATAGAGATGTTCCTGCTTTAAGGGTATTTCGATAAGAAATTCATAGAAGATTCTGCAATCACCAATCTGAGACATAAATAATTCATCCAGATCGTCTTCTTTGAAAAAGAAAGTGACTACGTTATCTTCTTCACAGGTATACGGTATGTTCTGTCGTGTCAGGATCAGATCCTGTTTGTGCATCTGAAATTTTGTGTCTCCAAGAGTCAGAATAGTTTTCTTTTTTGCATAAAAAAGTGAGAAATATGAAGTTTTTTGCATGTTAAAACTATACCAGACCTAAGAAATCAACACAATCCGCACTAGCTCACAACATTGTGCAAAATATCACAATACAGTATCCTCTAAGTGTCAAAAGAGAGGGAAAATAAAAGATGAAAAAAGTATTAAAGTCACTGATGACTGGTATGCTTGCGCTGTCTTTAGTTGCCTGCGGAGGATCTAATGGCGGTTCTTCCAGTGTGAAAGATGGTGAGTACAGTTCCAGTGCAGAAGGTTTCGGTAATGGTGAAGTAAAAGTCACTATTACAGTTGAAGGTGGAAAGATTACAAACGCAGTCGTAGATGGTTCTACACAGTCTGAAGGCTATGGTAAAACTGCTGCAGATGGTCTTGCTCAGGAAATTGTAGATGGGCAGACATATGATATCGATGTTGTGTCTGGTGCTACAGCTACAAGAGATGCAGTAAGTACTGCTACTAAAGAAGCTATGAAAGAAGCTGGTTTCGATGTAGATAACCTGGGTGCTTCTGCAGAAAAAGGTGAAGATGAAGAAGTAGAAACAGACGTATTAGTTATCGGTATGGGTGCTTCTGGTTCTGTTGCTGCATTAAAAGCAGCTGAATCCGGTGCCAAGGTACTTGGTGTAGAAGCTACAGAAGCTTTAGGTGGATTTGGCAATGCTGCACAGGGTATGTTTGCTGTGGGTTCTGTAGAACAGGATGAACGTTATGGTACAGATGCTGAAACAGATGAAGAATACTGGTATAACCACTTACAGAGTCACAACAACAATCTGGGTAATGCAAAACTGATTCGTGAATTTGTTTCTGAAGCAAAGAATACTGTCAGTTATATGCTGAACCATGGAGTAAAGTTCTTCTTATCTCCTACAGCACAGCAGATTGCTCACTTTGATACAGAAGTTGTATATCACAGATGGAATGGTGCAGATCCATTCACATATATCGGACAGTCTTTGGAAGACAATGGGGTGGAAATTCGTTACAACACAACAGCCACTTCATTGATTACTGATGAAGATGGTAATGTTACAGGTGCTAAATGTACAAAGAAAGATGGTGGAGAACTTACAGTTACTGCCAAGTCTGTCATTGTATCCACAGGTTCTTTTGCAAGTAATGCAGAACTGATGGAAGAAACATTAGGTACTGAAGTATATAACAATGCCAATGTACTGGCTGGCGCTGAATTGCCTGGTGTGGAAATGATGTGGGATGCCGGTGCTTCCAAGGGTGACTTATTAACTATGAACCATGGTGTCACAACTAAAGGCGTAGAAGAAACAGTCAGCCAGATTACACTGAACTCTCCAATTCTCTGGGTCAACAACCAGGGTAAGCGTTTCATGAATGAAGATCTGTTAAAAGATACAGTAGAATTTACTTCTGCAGTAGTCGCTCAGGGTGGTATTGCCTACACTATCGCAGATCAGGCAACAGTTGACAGATGGACAGATACTTCCAAAGAAAACACAGGCACATGGGTACATTACTGGGACAGATTCGGTATTAAAGATGCGGATGGTAATCCAACTACATACCATGCCACAATGGACAAAGACACATGGGATGCGGATTTCAAGACATTACAGGAAGCTGGAGAAGGTGGAGTCTTTGATACACTGGAAGAAGCTGCTGAATTCATCGGTTGCGATGTTGCAGATCTTGAAGAAACCATCAAAAACTACAATTCTTATGTAGAAAGTGGTGAAGATACAGAATTCTATAAAGATGCTGAAGACTTAAACTTCACAGTATCTGAAGGCCCATACTATGTTACTAAAGGACATGCAGGTGTACTTGGCGCATTAGGTGGAGTAAATACAAATGAAAAGTTACAGGTATTAACACCTGAATTTACTGTAATCAAGGGCTTATATGCTACAGGTAATAACGTATCCGGTATCTCCTTTGCGGCTTATCAGGATGTTGAAGGTGTAGGTTTGGGGTTCTCCTTGACTTCCGGAAGACTTGCAGGTGCTGCAGCTGCTGAAAATGCAGGATACACAGTAACTGAAGACACAAAGGAACTCAATGAAACAGGTAAGGCAACTATGGAAGCTGCCAAGAGTTCCAAGATTGAACATAACTAATAAAAGATTTATGTAAGATAGATGGAGAGGTAACGCTCTTCATCTTTTTTTGCATTGAATGAAAATATGTAAAAAACAATTTAAAAAATGGCAGAATCCCTGCATTGACAGGTCATTCAGGAAGATTAAATATACACTGAAGGGTATAATAGAGCTTACAAAGTTTGGAGGGTTGGAAAATGACAGTTATTAAAAACGGTTTAATTCATGATGTGGTGCATAAGGAACCTTATGTAGCAGACATTCAGTTTGAAAATGGTAAAATCACAGCCATTGGAAAGGATCTGCAGGATGAGGATGTAGTAGATGCTAAAGGATTACATGTATACCCTGGATTTATTGATGCCCATTCTCATCTTGGATTAGATGGGTATGGCATTGGCTTTGAAGGTCAGGACTACAATGAAATGGGAGATATCTGTACACCACAGATGAGAGCCATTGACAGCTTTAATCCATTAGACCCAAGTGTAAAGATGGCAGCTGAAGGTGGTGTTACCTGTGTGGCTACAGGACAGGGCAGCTCCAATGCGATTGGTGGTACATGGATTGCAGTAAAAACACATGGGAAATGTGTGGACGATATGATTGTCAAAGATCCTGTTGCCATGAAAGGGGCATTAGGCGAAAATCCTAAACGTTGCTATAAAGATAAAGGCAACTATGCACGTATGTCTACAGCTGCAGTAGTACGTAATATGATGAACCAGACGAAGGACTATATGGCACGTAAAAAAGCAGCGGATGGAGATCCTTTAAAGATGCCTGCATATAACCAGAAATGTGAAGCTATGATTCCTGTAATGGAAAAGAAGATTCCGATGAAGATTCATGCACATCAGGCAAATGATATTTTGACAGCTATTCGTTTAGCTAAAGAATTCGATGTGAAACTGACTCTTGAACATGTGACAGAAGGCCATCTGATTGCGGATATTCTTGCAAAGAATGCACAGTATCCTATGGCAGTAGGACCAACATTAACACATGCGTCCAAGTTTGAATTACAGAACAAGTCCTGGACAACACCTGCTGTATTATCTGAAGCAGGATGCCAGGTATCCATTATTACAGATGCTCCGGTAATTCCTCAGCAGTATTTACCATTATGTGCAAGTCTTGCAGTAAAGGCTGGCATGGACCCATACGAAGCTTTAAAAGCTATTACCATTAACCCTGCAAAGCATATTGGTATTGAAGACAGAGTAGGCACACTGGAAACAGGTAAAGATGCGGATATTGTCATCTGCGATGGTGACCCATTTGAAGTACAGACAAAGATTCTAAGTGTGTTTATTGACGGAGAAAAAGTGGCTTGAGAAAGCAAATATTCCCCTTTTTTCAGAAAAGACAAACAAGACTAAATGTACAAGATGCAACAAAATGCACAAAATAGACATTTTCAGTATTTTGTTACAAATGTTGGAAAATAGGACTGGATTTTTTCCTAAAAGAAGGTATTATAATACATGTCAGATGAAAGTCTGATGTTATTCATAATCTCCCAAGATTAAGAATTTTTCAGGTACCCCCCCATAGTGCCTGGAAACCAGAGAAGGAGCTTCGGCTCCTTTTTTGGTTGTTGTGGAACTTTATACCTATTTCACAGGAACTTTCAATTTGTCCTATATAATACTTACAAGAGGTGAGTATGAAATATTTATTTTTTGATATTGACGGGACATTGGTTTCTCATGAAAAAGGATTGATTCCTTCTGCTAAAGAGGCAATTGAAAAAACAAGAAAGAAAGGAAATAAGGTGTTTATTTCCACAGGAAGACATTTAGGATCTTTGTTTTCTTTGGAAGATCTGGAAGTGGATGGCATTATCTACTGTAATGGTGGTGGTATCTATATAGATGGAAAGATTGTGTTACAAAGAGAGATTCCTCATGATATCTGTTCCAGAACTGTATTTCTTGCGGAAGAAAGAGACGGAAGATATTCTCTGATGTCTGACTATAAACTGTTTAAAAACAAAAAGGAAATGGATTTCTTTAAGAGTCATTCTTTTCAGGATGAACGTTTTGCAAGTGCAGAGGAAAAGATGAAATGCTTTGGTGCCTATCCATTTACGGAATTTCGCTATGAACCGATATTAAAAATAGATATTGGATTTGATACAGAAGAAATCATGGCGGATTTCGAAAAACATATGCCATCAGATCTGCAGCTGGCAAGTACTGCAGGATACCATATTGAACTGGGTAAACGATCTGGAGAAATAACCAGAAAAGGTGTAAATAAAGGTACGGCTATTCAGGAAGTGATGAAGTATTATAATGGATCCATGGAGGATACATATGGCTTTGGAGACAGCAGTAACGATCTGGAAATGTTACAAATGTGTCATGTGGGTATCGCCATGGGAAATGCATTTGATGAAGTGAAGAAAATCAGTGATTATATTACAGATACGATTGATAATGATGGTATTGCCAAAGCTATGGAGCATTTTGATCTTGTATGAGCTATCTGTTTTTTGATGTGGATGGGACGCTTGTTAACAGTCCGAAGGAATGGGATATTTCTGATTCTAATAAACAGGCTTTATTACTGGCTAAAAAAGCAGGACATAAAGTGTTTTTATGCAGTGGAAGAGGTCTTGCCGGGTGTAAGTATTTACTGAACAGCAATCTTTTTGACGGTATTATCTTCTCTGATGGAGGAGGGGTGATGGTAGAGGGACATCCTGTAAAGCTTAACAGTGTGGATACCTCTGTACTACATACTACATTAGGCTATATTTCCAATACTTTACATGGGTATGTGATGTTAAGTACTCTGGATAAAATCTATATGCCTTTGGATACGATTGAAGAAGGTGCAGACTGGGTTATACAAAAAGATGGCAGATATTATATGTATGATGTGCCTTTATATGATATCAGCGAATATCATCAGGAACCTGTACTGGAATTTGATGTGATGTTTCCTTCTGAAGAAGATGAAAAAGCATTTATGGAACATCTGGATTCTTCAATGCAATATATCAGTACGAGTGCTTCTTATGGAAGAGATGGAGGAACAAGTGGAGAAGTAACTAAAGCCGGTATTACCAAAGGCAGTGGTGTGCAGGCAGTGCTGGATATGTACAACGATCCTGAAGGAATAACCTATGGCTTTGGGGATTCCATGAATGATGCCTCTTTATTACAAAGTACGAATATCGGTATTGCTATGGGAAATGCCTGTGATGAGTTAAAACAGTATGCAGATTACATTACAGATAACATAGAGAATGATGGTATCTATAAGGCTTTGAAAAAATATGGATTATTGGAATGAAATGTCAAAAGTAAGCGCTTATAATTTAAGATAGATTAAAAGGAGATAATATATGGATTATTCAACATTAAAAGAATTCCCTGAAGGTTTTTTATGGGGTGGCTCTTCCAGTGCATATCAGTGCGAAGGTGCATGGGATGAAGATGGAAAATCTCCATCTGTATCTGATACTGCACCTGTTCCAGAAGGTACTACAGATTTTAAAGTAGCGATTGATCATTATCATCGCTATAAAGAAGATATTGCTTTAATGGCAGAGATGGGATTTACAGAATTCAGATTCTCTATTGCATGGCCTCGTATCATTCCTACAGGAGATGGCGAAGTCAATGCAGTGGCAGTCAAGCATTATCATGATGTCATTGATGAATGTCATAAGTATGGTATTGAACCTGTAGTGACTCTGTATCATTTTGATCTTCCTCAGTGTTTACAGGATCGTTATGGTGGATGGGCAGACAGACAGTGTATTGATGCCTTCCTGAAATACTGCAGAGTATGTTTTGCGGAATATGGTGAAAAAGTAAAATACTTCTTAACAATTAATGAACAGAACATGATGGTTCTCTATCAGGGACATCATGTTTATAAGGATGAAAAGACTATCTGGCAGGCAAATCACCATATGCTGTTAGCACAGTCTTTGGCAATGGTAGAATGCCACAAGATGTGTTCTGCGAAAATCGGACCTGCTCCAAATATTACAGCTATCTATCCTGCAACTTCTTCTCCTGAAGACAACCTTGCAGCAATGGATTTTGATCAGTTACGTAATCGTTTATTCCTGGATCCTGCATGCTTTGGAACATATCCTGAAGCTTTAATGCAGTGGTTTAAAGACAGAGGTGTAGCTCCTGATATTCTTGATGGAGATATGGATATCTTAAAGAACGGACATCCGGATTTTATTGCCTTCAACTACTATGGTGCAGGATGTGTGAAATACGTCTCCAAAGAAGAAGGTGAAAAAGCACTTGCTAAAGCAATGGAAGAGAAAGACTTTATGACAGGTCTTATGACATATCCAGGTCTTTGCATGGCAGTAAAGAATCCACTACAGGAATCCACTTCCTATGGTATGGGTATTGACCCTGTAGGATTACGTGTCACATTAAGACAGTTATGGGAAAGATATCATTTGCCACTCATTATCACTGAAAACGGATGTGGTGTACCAGATACTCTGACAGAAGATGGTAAGGTACATGATGATTACCGTATTGATTATCTCAGAAGACATATTCAGGCTTGCAGAGAAGCTATCACAGACGGTGTGGATTTATTTGGATATTCCCCATGGTCTGCATTTGATCTGATTTCTACACATCAGGGTATTACAAAGAGATATGGATTTATCTATGTAAATCGTGATGAATTTGACTTGAAAGATATGAAGAGAATCAGAAAGGATTCTTTCTACTGGTATCAGAAAGTCTGCAAGAGCAATGGAAAGGATCTGGGCTAAGTGAAGTTTTACATTGTTCGTCATGGTCAGACATTGTTTAATCAGAAAGGTATCATACAGGGATGGTGTGATTCCCCTTTGACAGAACAAGGGATACAGCAGGCACGTAATGTGGCATATGGGTTAAAAGATATACCTTTTACCTGTGCGGCATGTTCGATATCTGAAAGAGCGTGGGATACTGCCAGCATCATTGTGGAAGGAAGAGCTATTCAGGTGCATCCACGTAAAGACCTCAAAGAAGTACATTTTGGAACTCTTGAGGGAGAAAGACTTACACATGGAGAATTCTTTCCGTTGATGGAAAAAGGTTTTACAGAGTATGGAGGAGAAACCGTACCTGAGGCAAGTGAAAGATTTCTGCATGCTTTAAAGGAAATCGGAGATACACATACAGGCAATGTGCTGATTGTGGCGCATGGTGCAGTTATTGCAGGTGTGTTAATGGCAATCAGTAAAGGAACGTTATCTTTTGAAGATATGCATCTGGAAAACTGCAGTGTCAGTATTGTGGACTATACAGACAATACATTTACAATAGAACAATTACCAACAGGTACATACAGAGAAAAAGGAGAAAAAGCGTATGGGATTTCCTAAGGGATTTTTATGGGGTGGTGCAACAGCTGCCAATCAGTTTGAAGGTGGATGGTTAGAAGACGGAAAGGGTGCTTCTGTACCAGACCATATCAGAGGAGGTACAGTCAGTACACCTCGTTTATGGGATAAGGAAATAGATGAAAACATTTATTACCCTTCTCATGAAGCAACAGACTTCTATCACCATTACAAGGAAGATATTGCTTTATATGGTGAAATGGGATTCAAGTGTTACCGTATGTCCATTAACTGGGCAAGAATTTATCCTACAGGCATGGAAGAAACTCCTAACCAGAAAGGTCTGGATTTCTATCACAACGTATTTGCAGAATGCAAGAAGTACAACATTGAACCACTGGTAACTATTTCCCACTATGAATTACCTTGGGGATTAAGTGAAAAATACAATGGATGGGCAGGAAGAGAAGTCATTGACTGTTATGTAAGATATGCAAAGACATTATTTACAGAATTCAAAGATGAAGTGACTCTCTGGCTGACATTCAATGAAATTAACATCGGTGCTAATTCCTTTGGACGTATCATGTCTTTAGGTATGCAGGGAGATGACCATGCGCCTATGTTCAAGATGAATGAAACAGATGAAGAAAAGAGTGAAAGATTCACAGCTTTACATCATCAGTTTGTCGCAAGTGCATTGGCTGTACAGGCTGGTCATGAAATCAATCCTGAAAACAAGATTGGCTGTATGATTGCCGGAAGTATGACATATCCATTCACATGTAATCCACTGGATGTTAAAGATGCACAGAATAAGATGAACATGTCCAACTGGTTCTGTGGAGATGTACAGGTAAGAGGCCATTATCCTTACTATGCAAAGCGTTTCTTCAAGGACAACAATATTGTCGTAAAGATGGAAGAAGGAGATGAAGATATCCTGAAGAAGGGTACAGTAGATTTCTATTCCTTCTCTTACTATATGTCCAGCTGTGCAAGTGTAGATCCTGAAGCATTAAAGTCTGCAGGTAATATGTTTACAGGTATCAAGAACCCATATCTTAAGGCAAGTGACTGGGGATGGCAGATTGACCCTGAAGGATTACGCATTTATCTGAATGAAGTCTATGGTCGTTATGAAGTGCCATTAATGATTGTAGAAAACGGTCTTGGTGCAAATGATGAAAGAAGTGAAGATGGTAAATTCCATGATGATTACCGTATCAACTACCTCAGAGATCATATCAAAGCCATGGAACAGGCTGTAGAAGATGGTGTAGATCTGATGGGTTACACTATGTGGGGTTGTACAGACCTTGTGTCTGCTTCTACTGGTGAAATGAAGAAGCGTTATGGCTTTGTGTATGTAGATCGTGATAACGATGGTAATGGTGACATGCACAGAGAAAGAAAAGATTCTTTCTACTGGTATAAGAAAGTCTGTGAATCTAACGGAGAAGATGTAGACTAAAAAATACAGGAGACTGCAAAATTTTGAAAGGCTACTAATGCAGTAGCCTTTTTAGTTTTCAGTGTTCATATCAAAATCAAATAAATCATCAATTGTTAAAAGTTTTGTACAGTCTTTTTTTGCCTGCTCAATAACAGAAGCTGTATATCCCGACTTACTGATAAACCACAATTGTTTTTCTTCTATATTCGGAAAAGCTTTAGTTGCTGTGACCAGGTCGATATATTCATCATAAGGCATTGGCTGTGATGTGAACTTACACTCAATAAAGATTGCTTTTTTACCTGTACGATCAATTGCCAATAAATCTACATCATCCTGTTCTTTGATTGCAGGATTTGTACCCCACCATTTTCCTAGATGAAATGGAATGAAAGGAAGCTGTCTTTCCTTTGCTAAACGAATGATGTATTCTTTGCATATATCTTCAAAAGCATCACCCATCAGATTACTGATATCTTTCATGATTTCTGCAGATGCTTCTGAGGCGCCCAGCATTGCATAATAGGAGTTATTAGTAAATTCATAACGAAACCAGAATTTAAAGAAATTATCTTTAATTACATATATTGTTTTTTTACTTGTTTCAGAATCTTGGCAGGGAATTCTTTTTTCAATTAGTCGAAGTCTTTGCAATGTAAGCAAATATTTGGATACTTTTGTGCGATCTTCATGAATGAAATTGGCAATATCAATAATTTTATTTCTCCCGTTTGCAATAGCAGACAAAATACTGCTATACACATTTGTTTCTCTTAATTCAGCTTTTAACAGATTATCTGGTTCTTCATGCAGGTATGCACCATTACGAATGATTTTATCAGCAATGTTTTTTTCTAAAGAAAACTTTGGGTTGAACGCTTCCAGATATCTTGGGATTCCACCAAGGATTCCATAAGCTATTAATTTATCTTCATTGCTATACTCTGGAAAGAAGGCACTGCTTTCAAAATAATCAAAAGGCTTAATTTCTAAAGTGGATGTTTGCCTGTCATGTAATGGACTTTTTCTGCCCATTATATCGTTTTCCATGATACTTACAGATGATCCGCACAGGATTAAAAAGATATTTTTATTTTTCCAGCTATGATCAATCATATGCTGCAAAATTGATTTTACAGATGGATTTTCTTCGATGATGTAGGGAAATTCATCAATAATAACTACCGTCCTTTGCTCAGCTTTTGTACCAATATATTGGAATGCGGCTTCCCAGGTTTGAAAAGAAGCGATAAAAGTCTTATCAAAATGATATTGAATAACTTTGGAAAAGTCTTCCAAATTTAAAGCATCATTTTTCTCACGTGCGGGAAAGAAAAGTGAATTGGTTTTCTCTGCAAATTCTTGAAGAATGGTTGTTTTGCCAACTCGTCTGCGGCCATACATCACTAAAAACTCCAAGTCTCTCTAGTATACAATTCCATTAAATGACGCATTTCTTCTTTTCTGCCATACATTTTACAGTCCCTCATCATATAAGCGTATACTTATAAGTAGTATACTTTAGAGTATACAATGTTTCGATGACATATATTCAACCTTAACTTTGCAGAATTTTGCAAAGCTAATGTAGTTCACTGGAGTACCTGGGAATCAATCTTGAAATATATCCGGTTAATTGCTATCATTTGTTCGTAATAAGCGAAGAAGCGGAGGCGCTGGAATGATAATATTGAATTTAAAACTGGATGGTATCTATGGATTTGAAAGATTTGACATACAGTTTACCTATCCTAAAAAAGTAGTGAATTCCATTATTGAAGACGAACACCTGGAAGGCAGAGAACGTTTCAGGTATAAAAAAGCAGTTATTCTTATGGGTGCAAACGCTACAGGGAAAACAAGCTTAGGAAAAGCTTTGTTGAAGATTATTACATTTATTAATACCAGTAATCCTGCTGTTTTAATGGATATGATAGCAGATACGAAGGGCTCCTTTTCTATTGACTTTGTGAATGAGGGGTTTGTATTGCATAGAATAAACGCTGAAATAGATAGTGCTCTTTCCAGTGTTACTTTGAAATATTATTCTGCTGTCATTGATAAGATGGATTCTTATGAGAAGTGCATAGAAAAGCTGACCGACAGAACAGTTGAAGCAACTTCTTCCGTGAATGCTTTGAAAAGTCTTGTGGGGCCTTTGCATTACAGATTTGCTTATCCTGAAATTGCCAGTTCGTTAGATTTCAAAGGGCTGGATAAAAGAGTATTTAAGAAGACCTTGAAAGCTGTGATTGGAACGCTTGATCCAACATTAAATGAAGTAATACTTTCAAAGGATTTAAAAGACACATGTATCATCAAAAGAGGTAATCAGGAAATTATTATTCAGGAAGGAAAGCTTTTAAACAGAGAGCTTCTTTCCAGCGGGACTGCAGAAGGGATTGATGTGGCGTTATTCCTTGCGTCCATGATGACGAAAGACAAAACGTTCTATTATTGTGATGAGCATTTTTCTTATATTCAAAGTGATATTGAAAAAAGAATTTTTGGTTTAATGCTTGAAAGAATATCCAATAATGAACAGCTGATTTTTACTACTCATAATACAGATATGCTGGATTTGAATTTACCTAAACATGCATTCATGTTTTTAAGAAAGGTGAAAGAACAAGGTGTATACAGAGTGAGTGCGATTTCAGCTTCAGATATTCTGAAACGTAATACAGATTCTGTCAGGAATGCAGTGGAGAATAATATTTTTGGCTCTATTCCTGACGATTCTTTGTTGGATGAATTGGAAATGGAGTGGGGTCATGAATAAGACAGTTATGTATTTTTGCGAAGGCGAAGATGATCTCAAATTGATTGATGCCTTAAAAGTGTTGCCATATAAAATTCTTCCTGGAAAATCAAAAAAGTTAAATGTGGTGCAGACATTAATTCCAAAATCCGTTCTGGTATCCATCAGGCCAGGCACTACAGTAGTATTTGTGTTTGATACAGATGTAATTGTGAATCTTGATATAGTTAAAAAGAATATAACAAATATCAGGAAGTATTGTCAGGGTGTAACTGTAGTGAGTTTACTTCAGGTGAAGAATCTGGAAGATGAATTAGTTCGATGTACTACTGTAAAGGATGTAAAAGAACTGACTAAAAGTAAGTCACTCAGTAATTTTAAAGCTGAATTTAAGAAAATGAGAAATGAAGAGTGCCGTCATGCCTTAGAGCGACATAAAATCAATATTCGTAAATTATGGATGACAAAGGCTCAAAGTGAGCTTGATTTTATACAGAGAAACAGTGAAAAAATAAAAATTACAGACGTAATGCAATAAACAGGTTATGTAAATCCATTCTTGTGTATACTGTGTATCAGATTGTTTTTTGTATTTCTGAAAACAACTTGAAACCTTAAACTCACTTTTATACAAATCGTCATAAAAGTTCAGAGTAAGGAATGGTGCAATTACCAAAGTATGGTAGAATATAACAAAGAGGAGGAATTCCAATATGAAGTTAATTTTAGCTATTGTTTCTAATGATGATGCGTCTGCAGTATCTTCTGCACTGACAAAGAATAATTTCTACATGACACGTCTTGCTACTACAGGTGGTTTCTTAAGAGCAGGAAACACAACACTGATTGTAGGTACTGAAGATGATCTGGTAGATAAGTGTATTGATGTCATTGGTTCTGAGGCAAAGAGACGTACAGAAATCGTACCTTCCACAGCAAGCTATGACATTGGACGTTATGCTTCCTTCCCTGTAGAAGTACAGGTTGGTGGCGCAACAATCTTTGTCATTGATGTAGAACAGTTTAAGAAGCTATAAGAAAGGCAATAAAAAGAGCGCGTATAACGCTCTTTTTACATGGTGTGAAATGAAAGAAGTAAGAAAGACAACAATGGAAGATGTAGAAAGAGTACTGGACATCTTCCATCGTGCAAGTGAAAGTATGCATGAGATGGGGATTGCCCAATGGCTGAATGGATATCCTGCAAAAGAAGATGTTCTGAAAGATATCGCCAGTGGAGAATCTTATGTGATAACAGAAGATGGTGTAATACAGGGTACAGCGTATATCTGTACACAACCTGAGCCGGATTATGCAGAGATAGAAGGTAAGTGGCCAAATGAGGATCCCTATGTTGTTATACACAGAATTGCTGTGGATACTTCTGTGAAAGGAAAAGGCTATGCCAATGAGCTGTTAAATAAGGCAAAAGAAGTGGCACTGGCACATGGATATGAAAATATTCGTATTGATACACATGAAGATAATCATCCTATGAGAGCCTTTATAGACAAGCATGGATTCATCTATTGTGGAACCGTTACCATTCAAAGAGACGGCACAAAGAGAAGAGGCTATATTCTTCACTTGTAATGAAGAAAGTATCTTTGTAAAATAAGCTCATATCTATTTTAAAGGGGATAATTATATGTCAGAAGAAAATAAAAATGAATCTGTTACTGCTCAGGAAGTGACAGATACACCCGCAGAGAAAAAAGCAGCACCTTCTAAGGGGTTAAACCTTGGTATGGTTATTGTAATTATCGGTGTATGTGTTGCTGTACTGTTTTTAATTTTTAAAAAGAGTGGTTCTATTTTAGTGGATCCAAATGAATGGGCTAAAGGCGGTGGAGGCCACAGAAGTTATATTTATGTAGAACTGGATACAGCTTCTCAGGCAGATAAAGCAGCTAACTTTACCTTCCATGCTCCACAGGAGATTAAAGGTTTAACAGATATTGATTACTGGATCGTAGATGAATACATCTATGACTTACGTTTCAGAGACAGTGAAGGCCAGACTTCCATTATTCTGCATAAGTGTAAGAAAGATGATCTGGAAAGTGCAGATACAGCTACCTATAAATCTATTAATACAGTAGATATTGATGGCATGGAAGTAGTTGAAAAAGGTGAAGATGGTAAAGTGAAGAGTGTGTTATGGAAGAAGAAGAGCTTCTATTATCAGATTCTTACCAATGATGCCTATGCTCTGGATCCTGAAGAAATCCCAGATCTTATAGCAGCAATAGAGTAGAGAGGAAACTCTCTGCTTTTTTAAATGAAAAGAAAATCTCTGAGCTAATGCTCAGAGATTAGAAAAGAATCCTGTTTTTTAAAAATTCGGCAAATCTAGGTAAAGCAATATCAAGTTCTCCGCGCTTACTTGAAAATGCAATACCTTTCTTTAAAAGTCGGTCACGATAGGGAGAAAAAGCCGAACTGCTCATATGAAGACCATTGAGAATGGAAGCCACTTTGGTTTCATTGGATTCACACATATATGTGACAATCTGTAGTTCTTTTTCTGAAAGCTCGGAATAAATTTTGTTGTATACATATTGTGCCAGAATGTCATCATACTTTTCCAGTAAAGCATCGGAGTATTCTTTTTTGTTATCCCATACAATTGAGCCTAATAATTGATATGCAAAAGGGTACCCTTTTGTATATTTTGCAAGCTTGACAGCTGTTTGTTTATCTGCCTGAAGAAGCGCTTTGTACTGAGAATAGATACTGTTCATATCCAGAGGTTCCAGTTCGATTTTTGGGGCTCTGTACAAAAATGTCATAGATGGCTCTTCCTGTAAATGAAATACTTGACCGGGCAATCCATTACATATTAAATATACAGGCAATTTGTGACGTATAAATATATGAAAGCTGGTAATGAATTTCTTTGTTTCTTCATTACATGTAATTTCATCAATTGCTAAAAGTACTTTAAGATGCTTTTTTTTAGCTTTGTTTAACTGTTCTTCAATAGCTGTTTCCAAAGAAGAATATTGCATATCTTTTTCTTGTAGAGACAAAGTTATTCCAGGAGCAGATAACTCTAATTTTGTGGAAACTTGAGGTATACCAATTTTATGACTTGCGGATAATTTGGCATAAGTGCTTTTAAATAAATCCAGATTGTTGTTCAAGTCTACAACAATCCATTCTTTATCTTGTGATACATCGTCAACAATATTTGCCATAAATACTGTTTTTCCTGAGCCCCTGACACCAGTTATCAGATACATAAGTCCTGTATCACTTTCCAAAAACTTCAGTCGAATTTCTTCTTCTGCTTCAGCTCTGTGTATGTAATTGTTTGGGACAACACCAAATGTTAGTGTAAAGGGGTTTTTTGGTTGCATATGTAATTCCTCCTTGTAGTTGAAGTATATCATATATTATTGAAAACTATAAATATTTATAAATCTTTATAATCATTTATGAAATCAAAAAATGTTTATGGTTTTTTATAAATGTTTATGAATGTTTATAAAACTATGTGAGGTATACAACAAGTCAGTTGTGTAGATTGTACGTATTTATATATTAAGGGTATACTAATAGTATCAGGAGGTATTAAGAAATGTGTACAGCAGCAACGTATCGCAGTGATCATTTCTATTTTGGGAGAAATTTAGATTATGAATTTGGATATGGGGAAAGAGTACTGGTCATTCCAAGGAACTTCCCGTTTACTTTTAAGCATATGCCGGATAAACCAACGCATTATGCCATGATTGGTATGGGTATTGTAGAAAATGGATATCCACATCTGTTTGATGGTATGAATGAAAAGGGTATTGGCATGGCAGGGTTAAACTTTGTAGGTAATGCCGTATATCATCCTGTTAAAGAGGGTAAAAACAATATTGCTCAGTATGAGTTTATGAACTATGTATTAAGCAGTTGTGGAACTATGGAGGAAGTAAGAGAATTACTTTCCAACATGAATCTGGATGATGAAACGTATTCCAATGCGTTCCCTGTAGCACAATTACACTGGATTATTGCCAGTGAAACAGATTGTGTAGTCGTAGAAAGTATGAAAGATGGATTACATGTACATGATAATCCTATTGGTGTTTTAACCAATAATCCACCATTTGAGACACAGAGATTCTTATTGAACCAGTACATGTCTTTATCTAACAGACAGCCTGTAAATACATTTGGTAAAGATGCAGAGTTATCTACCTATTCCAGAGGAATGGGTACGATTGGATTGCCAGGTGATTTAAGTTCTTCAGGAAGATTTGCTAAAGTGGCATTTACAAAATTAAATGTTACTAATGTAGAAGGAGAAACAGAAAGTGTTGCACAGTTCTTCCATATTCTGCACTCAGTAGAACAGCAGAAGGGATGTTGTGAAGTGGCAGAAGGCAAGTATGAATATACTATTTATTCCAGCTGCATGGATACTAATACAGGTACTTTCTATTACACAACCTATAACAATCCTTCTATTACAGGTGTAAACATGCATGATTGTGACCTGGAAGGTACTACTATCTATCAGTGTGCAGTGGAATCTGTACAGACAGTGAGTATGAGAACTGCAAAATGAAAATAGGAATCGAGTGCGATTCACTGGATTGTAAATCTCAATAGCACTCCATAAATACCGAAAAATTTTGATTTTAGCATGTTTTCTGCACAAATAGCCACGAAATAACTTCATGTAATTCTATATTGCTCCATATCAAAATGGTGTATAAAAAATGGCTCAATCCCAATTCCTGTTGATATAACAAACTGTAGCTAAAATTTAGTACGAATATAAAAAAGGATCTCGTA
>CAKVIS010000034.1 GCA_934754415.1 uncultured Bulleidia sp. | reverse complement strand
TGTGATGAAGCACCTCTGTTAATTTTTTAATCTCTGAAACTGTCAGCCTATTGTACTTGACAAGGAGATCACTTTACAACACGAGAAGATACTTCTTTTCTTACGTTTTATTTGTTGTCAGCGTCAATAGCGTTAGCAGCTGTTCTACCGGAAACGAAGATTTCAACGATAGCATTACCACCTAATCTGTTACCACCGTGGATACCACCAGTAACTTCACCTGCAGCATATAAGCCTTCGATGACATTACCCTTAGAATCCAGTACATGACGATCTGTATCTACTTTGATACCACCCATTGTATGGTGAGTAGATGGAGCCATAACACGGATACGCAGTAATGTGCCTTCTAATGTGTAGTTGCCATTGTCATCTACTGTACCAACTGTAACAGTGGACTGACCCTTAGCTACACCATCACTTGGCTGTTTACCTGCAAGGATGTCCTTATCATAGGCTTCAATTGTACTGTAAATATCTTCAGGCTTAGCTTCCATGCCATATTTATCCAATACTTTCTGCATTTCTTCAGCACTGGATACATAGTATACTCTGCCTTCTACATCATCATGAGAAATTTCTACAGCCTTTGTGCCTTCATACTTGTCATATGGATATGGGTATGTGATAGCTGTATCTGCATTTGTGAATTCAAGGAATACACCCTGAGCACCTTCAGCAGAAATACCATTCTGGAATTCACCTAAGGACAGAACGTCACGTTCAGCAGATTCGTCAACGAAACGCTTACCTGTTGTAGGATTGATATATACACCATATAAACCATTACCGAAAGCAAGGTCACCATTGTCTACCCAGGAGATAGGCATCATCTGTGTATAGCCCATACCAACTGTATCTGCATCAGCTTCCTTAGCCATTTCAATACCATCACCAACTAAAGAAGATCTGTTAGTTGTCTGTGTTGTCTTTGTGATGTAAGAGGAATCCCAGTATTCATTGGAATCCATAACTTCTTCGATATTGGCAGCATAACCACCTGTAGCTAATACAACACCTTTATTGGCATGCATTGTAACTTCTGTACCATCATACATCTTACCTGTAACACCTGTAACCTTACCATCTTCAATGATCAGATTTTCAGCTTTTACTCTTGTGAGAATCTTGTTGTCAGAAGCTGTCTTGGATGTCTTTAAAACAGTATTTTCTGTTGTAGCAAAATATGTACCCCAGTTACCTCTTCCATCCAGTTCACCATCGCCATCAATATCACAGCCCAGGTTAACGTTTTCTCTGTACCATAAAGCACCAATCAATGTAATAGCTAAGTTATCATTGAACTTGGCACCCTGATCTTCCAGCCATGTCTTTAAATCTGTACCTTCTTCACAGAACTGTTTTACAAGATCATAATCACCATAAATCCAGGAAGACTTATCGTTGGACTGTCTTAATCCACCATAATATGTCTGGAAAATATGTAAGTTTACAGTAGAGAATAAAGTCAGATCTGTTTCTTTAGCACCAGCAGCAATCTTTGGATCAGCATAATCTACATATGCCTGAATTTCCTTCTTAAGAGCCTTTAATGTATCAAGATATTCTGCATGAACACCGGCTTTGGAAATTTCACTGATTTCACCAGGAACATATTCCTTATCTTTGAAGTAGTCTTCATCGAATGGTTCTTCATTCCAGTTCAGAATTGTCTTTAAAGTTTCCAGCTGCCCCTGTGCAGCCTTTACCTTGTTGTATTCTTTTCCATCATAATCCCATACAGCTGTAGTAGCTTCAGGATCATTTGCGTCCCAAACCAGGTAGTTCATAACAGCCTGGAACTGACCACCGGATACCAGTGTATTACCACCAACTTCAGCATTTTCTTCTAATACAACAACACTGTCACCATTCTGAGCAGCCTGCGCAGCAGTACCCATACCAGCACCACCAGCACCAACAACTACTACATCATAAGTTTCTTCAATTGGATCACCTGCTGTATGAATCACAGTATTTGTCTTGAATCCGTCAAGATCACTTGCCTTAGCCTGTTCAGCCGCATCATTTAATGCGTCTTTAATTGCCTTGGATGTGAATGTTGCACCGGAAACTGTATCTACACCGGAACCATTAGCAGCCTTGGCATCTTCAAACATAATTTCGTAAGCAGGAGTACCTACACGGTCTGTTTCCTTGGATTCCTTTACCTGAATATCGGAAATACCGTCTTCAGTAAATGTAACATCCAGAGATACAGGACCATTGTAGCCTTCAGCCTTACCTGTGTATGTACCAGCTGTGTAAGTAACTGGAACATTTTCATGTGGTTTTGCACTGCCTAAAGCATCTACGTCAACACCACCAGACTTCAAAGCTTCGGTAACTGCTTCCATGATTGCATCGGAAGTAACAGTAGCTCCGGAAACCGCATCAACATTTGGTGTGTTTGCATCAACGATTGCCTGAGGAATCTGTTCCAGTGCAGGATCAGCAATACCAGGTGTTTCATTCTGATCTGTAACAGTTACAGATTTGATCTGTCCATCGGAATACTCTACTTCAACAGTAACATCCCCCATTTTACCATTATGAGATGTACCTGTGAGAGTCTGACCGGAATCCTTCTTAGAGCATCCCGGCAGTGTTCCGAGGGCAAGGGCTGTTACGAATAATCCAGTAACAGCAGACTTGTAGCCAACATTTCTAGCCATATTTATTTTCCCTCCAAAAAAACTTGCAAAATAATTCACAAATTTATATTATATTTTTAAACCCTGTAGTGGATACAGAGTCAATGCTTTTTCTATAAAAAATAGTTAAAAAGAGAAAAAAAAGAGGAAACAACTATGAAAATAAACGAGCTTTCCAAAATCACTTTCATTCACCCTGAAACAATACGTATGTATCGCAATATGGGGTTACTGCATCCAAAAAAATTAGAAAACGGGTATTATGACTATTCCACACAGGATTTCGTTTCTCTTGTCTACCTCAGAAAACTCAGAGAATATAATTTTTCTATTGAAGAAATACAGGAATATGAAGCTTCCTCCTATCAGGATCTTTTACAGACATTAAGTCATAAAGAAATTGAACTCATGCAGAAAATAGAGTCATTAATGAATGTATTGAAAAGTATCACCGGAGAAAAAAGGCATATTTCTGAAGTAATGCATTTACAGGGCAACAGTGCTTCCATCATTCAGTCTGTAGATGATAAATATGATTTCTATTCCAACTCCTCTTATTTCCCTCAGCAAAACATTCCTTCCTTCTATCTCAACACCACAAATCCCATCTTTATATCTAAAGACATCTTAAACGGTCCAATAGAAGACAAAGTCATCCCTATTGAAGTAGGCATAGGCACTTATAAATATATGCTGGATAATTATGATATACACGCAGAAACTTTGCCTGTTGATTATGTACTGGTACCTAACGGAAAGCAGATATGTCAAAGTTTGACATTATCTTCTTTCACCAATATCAATATACTGGATTTGAAACCAATGATGTCCTTAGCTAAAAAGCATCACTTCACATTTATCAGCGATACCACAGGATATCTTGCAAGAATACGTTATGAAAACGGTCATCCTATGTTTGATTTCAGAATCCGTGCATGTTATGAAAAGAACCCTGTTATTGACCCTTTAACGCAGTTTTAAAGCAGAATATATACACTTTATACAATAGCAGCACATGTAACACTCAAATCCTGCGGTTATTCTTTCACACTGATACGATACCGTCTTACATCCGGAAATCCAGGATGAGGAATTATGCTTTCCAGAATTCCACCGTTCTTTTCTATAACTTTAGCAGAGGCAATATTTGGAGCATTGCAGGTAATCAGCAATTCTGAAAAACCATATTCCGCAGCTTTCATCAATGTAAGTCTGAGAATTTCAGAAGCATACCCTTTTCTTCTTTGCGAAGGACGAACACTGTATCCGATTTGTCCTGCAAAATTCCTTATGAAATCATTGGTTCCCAGACGTATATCAGAAATACCAACCAGATTTTCATCACTGTCAAACGCAAGAAAAACAGCCTCGTCCACCAAACCGTAGTGAGGAAGACATTTATGATCCAGCCAGTCCTGATAATTCTCTGCCTGTTCTAATCCGGCGCCACCACTCACTCTTTCTTTTGCCTGAAGAAACTCTTTGCGAAACTCCATAACTGCCATTTCATGTTTCTGTTCAGGAATCACCAATTTCAACATAACCTTTCACTCCTTTTGACAAAATGTATTTACACTTACTGTTAGTATTTTAAAATAGCAATACAGAAAGAAAAGATACTATGAAATTTATAAGTTACTCATGAAGTTACAATCATTGCTGAGCAACATCAGTGAAAAGAACAATATCACAGGAAGTATTCTTCCGTTAAGCAGACATTGTAAATACTTATTGTTAAAGGGTCTTAGAAGTGGAATTTAACCTTTCACTTCAGAAGAAAAAACTTTTTTAAAAATATTTTAAAAAAGTACTTGCATTATTATAGGGGGTTTAGTATTATAAGTGAGCGCTGATAAGGACAACAAAAAGTTAGCACAGTGCGCTTGGCAGAAATTGAGGAAATACTCAAGAGGCCGAAGAGGTGCCCCTGCTAAGGGCATAGGTCGGGAAACCGGCGCGAGGGTTCAAATCCCTCTTTCCTCGCCATACATTGGTTCTGTGGAGTAGTGGTTTATCTCGTCTCCCTGTCACGGAGAAGATCGCGAGTTCGAATCTCGTCAGAACCGCCATTTGCGAGTGTAGTTCAATGGTAGAACGTCACCTTGCCAAGGTGAACACGGCAGTTCGATTCTGCTCACTCGCTCTGAGAAATCTTGTCGTAAGACAAGATTTTTTTATACCCTTTTTCCATTTAAAAAGATGAGGTTTCCCTCATCTTGCATGAATAGCATAGAAATCAAAGATATCTTTCAGATACTTCTCAAAGATAGCATCCGGTGTGGAGAAGATTTCATGTTTGCTGTTCTTCACTTTAACAATTGTCACGCATCTTGTTTTTTTCTTTAAAAGATTCTGCGCGGCATTCTGTACCATGGAATCATATTCCGCCTGGAACAGCAATATCGGCGTTTTCAGTTTTCCTGCATTTTTCATCATTTTAATGCAGGCTGCTCTTGCTGCTTTTGCCCATCTCCATGTCGCACCCCATGTCTGGTAGGCTGAATCTTTCAGACGAAGATTAAACTGATAGGCGTACCTTTCTTCATCTGTACTGCTGCTTTCATTATAGCCATACTTGCCTGTCCATCCACTTTGGCCTGGCGCATAATCATCATCCAGACGTTTGACATTGGCATACACACCTGCAAGATCAATAATCTGCGTAGGAATAGTACCATAATTTATGGCAATCATAGGAGAAGACAATACTGCACAGGAAAAATCGTCAGGATATTTTTCCATGTATAAAGTAGAAATACCTCCACCCATGGAATGCGCAAACAACATCTTCTTTTCATCTTTACAGATAGAAGACATATATTCATACATCACAGAAACATCCTGTACATATTCCTCAAAACTGCCAACAGATACTCTTCTGTCTTCATATTCATTCACATTGCCACTTTTACCATGGCCTCTTAATTCCAGAAAGAAAACGGAATAGCCTTCCTGATAAAATCTGTAGAATACTTCATGGTATTTTCCAAAGAACTCACAGAATCCGTGAATCATCAATATTGCTCCTTTGGAGTGCTCATGAAGGATATGATAGGTATTTAAAGGAATCTCATCCACAGAATACAATGTATCCTGTATGACATGCGTATTGATCCACTCAGTCAGATTCTTTTCCATAAAATACTTCTCTTGCAAGTTCCGGATAGTTGGTAATAATTGCATCTACACCATAAGCATCACATAACAGCATCTGTTCTTTTGTATTAACAGTCCAGACATTGACATCCATGCCAGCTTCATGAGCATCTTTTACCATATCCTTAAAACGAATATTATAGCCTGCAGGGTGTAAAGCATTCACATGGTATTTTTTTGCATATTCCACCACATCAATAATACCGTCACAATACAGGAAAGCCGTCTTAGCTTCAGGACACAATTGCTGAATACGTAAAATGGAATAGTGATTGAAAGAAGAATAAATGACTCTGTCTTCAAATCCCATTTCTTTTGTCAGCTGAAGAATAGCTTCTTCAATACCCTCATAATCCAGTTCTCCTGTCTTAAGCTCGATGTTGATCATCAGATCTGTAGGTTTCAGCAGTTCAAACACTTCTTTCATGGTTGGAATACGTACAGTACCTGCTTCAGGATGGGTTTTTGAAAAGTCCAGCTGTTTTAATTCCTCCAGTGTATAGTCTTTCACAAACCCTTTTCCGTTACTTGTACGGTCAACAGTTTCATCGTGACAGACTACAATCTGTTTATCCTTTGTGAACTGAATATCCAGTTCCACTCCGTCCGCCCCAAGCTCTGCGGCTTTCTTAAAAGATTCCAATGTGTTTTCCGGCATTGTCCCGGAGGCTCCTCTATGAGCCCAGATTGCGTGTTTCATATAAGCCTTCTTTCTCACATTAATGATTAAACGCATCAGGAAGATCGTTTTCCAGTAAAATCGTATCTTCCGGTGTGGCATTATTCCAGACATACTGGAATGCCTCTTTTACTTTACTGACAACCAGAACATTATCCATAGGAAATCCAACTTCCTGTAAACCTTCATAAATTGGTTTTGTCTGTGTCTCCCCTACCAGAACAACTATATCTGCACATCCCTTCATCAAAGTCCCAAAGCGATGATTGATTTCATTTTGTTTAGACCCAAGATCTATCATACCTGGAGTGACAATAATACGTTTTCCAGGCATTCTGGATAAAACTTCCAGTGCCATGGCAGATCCACTCGGATTGGCATTAAAGGCATCATCAATAAATCTGTAGCCATTGATTTTCTTCAGTTCCAGTCTGTGTTCCACCTGCTTCATAGTCTTACATGCACGTTTAATGACTTCCCAGGATACCCCAAGATGTCTTGCACATGCCACAGCAGATAAAATATTCAGAATATTCAGTTTTCCAAGCAGTTTTGTCTCTAACTCTACAGACTCCTCTTCGGTGACTACCGTAAAGGAAGAACCAGTTTTTGTATAGTGAATATTGACAGCTCTGTAATCCACATCTTCGCTGTCAATGCCATAACTTACCACTTTGACAGAATTCTGTACTTTGTAGTTTCTGATAAATGCATTATCGTAGTTTAAAATACCAAGACCGTCTGATGGAAGTTCTTCAATCATACGCATCTTTTCGTGAATAATATTTTCCTGAGATCCAAAGGTATTTAAATGCTGAGGTCCTATAGAGGTCACCACCCCGATAGAAGGATGTACAAACTGCATCAGCTCTGAAATATCCCCCACATGATCTGCACCCATTTCACATACAAACACTTCATGAATAGGTTTCAGCATTTCACGTATGGTTCTTGTAATACCCATCGGTGTGTTAAAACTTGCCGGTGTCATCAAAGAATTGTACTGCTCACTCAGCATGGCCTGCATGATATTTTTGGTAGTTGTTTTACCATAGGAGCCTGTAATCCCAATCTTAATCAGACCTGCATGATCATTCAAAATTCTTTTTGCATCATTGAGATAGCTCTTCTGTACAGCCTTTTCAATCGGTGTTGTAATCCACCCCACAGGGAAAATAAGAACCCATGGTCCAAACCACGCAAAAGCACATAGCAGTGCATATCCAAAAGATCCCCTGGAAAAAGCAAGAATACCCACCATACATACAATACTCAGTAAGACAAGTACTGCTATCTGTCTTTTCACTCTTCCTGTATATACTAACGGTTTAATATAGGTCTTTCCTTTTTCCATCGCAACAGAATATCCGCTCATCAGAACCAGAATCAACATGAATACAAAAACAGGAAAATGGAATATTCCTGCAAGAAGACCTGCAAGCACCATTCCCAAAGGAAGTACATTAGATGGTATAAGATCCTGTACAGATTCTTTCATCCACCCTTTATATCTGCCTGTTTCATAACGATTCTGCTGAAACATGTGTAAAGCATGTTCCGACGGAATACACATGGCAACGCCACATAATATACATAGTATCCACTTCATTTCATTACCCTTTCAAGAAAATATCCAATACCGCATTAAACCTGTCAGGCTGATGCCAGTAGGCCCAGTGGTCGTCTCCTTCAAAGATTGCCAGCCCTGCATCAGGCATTTTCTTTTCCATTTCCTGTCCCATCCATAAAGGAGCCGCAGTATCCAGATTGCCCCATACAAGTAACACAGGACACAGTACATCTTTCAATACCGGTGTCACATCATCATTAACCACTTTAACAAAGGTAGGTTTCATAATCCCTTTGGCATTTCTGTAATCTTCACTTCCTGCATTTGCCTGTAACTGCTGTAATTTTTTTGTGTTTCCTGTTACTTTCAAAAACCATTTTCCTGCTTTATAGGCATAGGTACGAATGTAAAAGTCTACACCATGTTTCGGCTTAATACCCGCAGCACCTGTCAGGCACATCTTTTTCACATCATGATGCAACGCCGCATAACGGATTGCCACTCTGCATCCAAAACTGTGACCTATGATAACAGGTCCATCCAGATGTAAGTGTTGCATAAAGTCTTCCAAAAACTGTTCATATTCTATAACCCCCCAGGCAACAGGAGGTAAACCAGATTCTCCATGTCCCGGAAAGTCCAGACTGTATACATGATATCTGTCCTTAAAGTGTTCCAGAATCAGACTCATCATTTCTTTATTCTGGCCCCACCCATGCAATAAAACCATAGGTTCCCCCTGCCCTGCTTCAATATAGGCAGTCTTTACTTCTTTGCATGTCAGCCATTTTGTTGTATATGTCATTTTTTCTCCCCTGTCTTCTTTGATTTCTTGGAGTACTTCTTTCCTTCTTTCCAGATTCTGAAACATACTCCATCCTGTAAGTTTTCCGCATCCACATGATATCCATAAGATACACAGACTTTATGCACAATGGATAAACCAAGCCCGAACTTACCATCCGTACCTTTCTCATACGGCCTGAATATTCTTTCCAGATCATGATCAGCGATGGTTTTACCATCGTTGATTACACACAATTCATTTTGTTTTAAAGTTACCAGAATATGGGTTTGCGCATATCGCAGTCCATTATCCATAAGATTCTCTATAACAATTCTCCAGGAATCCTCTGTACCATGGAAAAACACATTCTTTTCCGCTTTCTTTTCCAGGGATATTTCCGGTCTTACCATCTTTAAAGAAAGCAACACCTGATCTATCACTTTATTCATATCCACTCTGGCACCTTTAGACTCCTCGTCCTGAAGATACCCTACTTTGTTCAGCAGAATTAAAGACTGCACCTTTTTTTCCAGTCTGTCCGCATGTTCAATAATTACATCCACACTCTTTTCAAGAGTATCATACGGATAGATACCATCTTTAATAGCTTCACCATAAGACTTGATTGTCGCAATAGGCGTCTTAAGGTCATGAGAGATATTCTGAACCATTTCTTCCTTTTCTCTTTGCTGTTTCTGCAGTTCAGAAGTCATATCCACAAGAGCAGTTGCGACTTCTCCGATGGCATCCTGACGTTTGACATTCAGGGTAGCAGGTTCATCATTTTTAATTTTGTTGATATACACTTTAATCTGATTTAAAGGCACGATTAAAGTAGATACCCATATCATCAAAAACACAAACAGAATAGACACAATCATGACATTCATATACACAACTGCATTTACAAGCGAAGTTCTGAATTGTGTTCTGTAGGTATTGTTAATGACTGAAACAAGATAGTTTCCATCTTTCAGCAACGTCATACTGTACAGATAGGTAACACTTTCATCTGATGCATTGGCTGATGGCACAACACATCTGTAATCCTGTGTCCCCGATTTTTCCAGTGCAGCTTTGATACGAATGTCTTCTACCAGTTTTTCTTCAAAAATCGTATCCGGCATATGATAAAGTTTACCATCTGTACTGTAGATACCATGAGAAATCAGCTGAGAGGTACTTGTCACAGGCAACTCATCAAATTCTCCTGTATAACTGTCTAAAATACCTTCCTGAGAGTTATGCAACAAGCGAAACATTTCTGTTTCACTGAAAGAATCCAGAGAAGGTGATAAAAATGTAAAAATAAACAGAGAGAAAATAGACAGGAATACAAAGATAATCATTAAAAGCTGTTGTGTAAGAGATAACTCTCTCAGCCATAAACGTGCACGTTTCATCAGTTCATACGATACCCGTATCCGTAAATAGTACGAATACTTAAATTAGGTAACTTCCTTCTTAATCTACGTAAAGTATCATCTACCACTCTGTCACTTCCAAAGTAGTTGGTTTCCCATATCTTTGTAAGAATGTCTTCTCTTTGAAATGCAGTACCGCGATTATTCACAAACAGCATCAGGAGTTCAAATTCCTTGGTTGTCAGTTCAATCTGCTCGTTCTGATAATACACAGTTCTCTGCGCTTCATCTATTTCATAACCATCAACTTCAATACGTGAAGTATCCTCTTTATACGTTCTGCGCATGATGTTATTGACACGCAATACAAGTTCCTTAGGGGAGAACGGTTTTGTGATATAGTCATCACTGCCCTTTTCAAGACCGATGATTCTGTCAAACTCCTTATCTCTTGCGGACATGAAAATAACAGGAACATCCGGATTACAGGCACGAATTTCATCAATCAGATCAAACCCTGACTTATCTCCCAGCATAATGTCCAGAATCCACAGATGCACATCTTCATCAGTGCTATGCACACTGGCCTCATCAAAAGTCAGATAGGAACGCACTTCATATCCTTCTCTTTCAAGATATCTTTTTACCAATTCATTGAGATCTTTTTCATCTTCAACTATACTAATTACTTTTTTCATATTATTCACCAATAATATTCTACCACAAAATACCCATTGAAAAAGGGTACATCACGTACCCTTAATAACCTTATGTAACAGTTTACTGTTTATCCATTATTTGCACCGTCTGAGGAAGAATCATTTGTCTCACCAAGAACATTTAATTCATAGGTGGATTCTGTCAGTTCATATCTGATTAAGCCATTAGATGGCTGATCTACCAGCAGAGGGAAATCCTGTGTACCAGGCTTGGCATCTTTCATGTCCACATAGACATAAATATCATCTGCACTGATTTTATCAATATTTTCCTGTGTACCATAGACAACAACACTTGTAGTAGTCTTGTTATCTTTCTGAGAAGCCTTATAGTTATTGGTGTTATTCTGATAATTAATCTTTACACCATCCAGAGTTTTACTTGTTTTAGCTCCAAGCTTCACACTCATCGTTACCTGAGAAATAGAACTCGAAGAAACACCTGTCGGTAAAGTAATAGGTCTTAGAACTGTGGAGTCTTTGGTAATCGTACTGGCATCCAGAGAAACTACTACTTTTTCAATGGAAGACAATACATTCTGAGGTCCATAGATGGTTACACTTTCCTGATCCATACCAACAGACGCAATGGCTTTATCGTTTGGTACTTCCCCTGTAATCTGAACTTCAATAGATACTGTCTTACTTGGAGAAGAAACAGGAACTTTGACATGTACTGTATCCGGAACGATATCCGCTTTTACCACCTGACCTGACTGGTCATACGCCACAATCTTTGCGTCCTGTTCAAAATCAGAAGACTGATTAGATACATCAATCAGTGCTTTAACAAAGGCAATAGAATTTAATGTGTCTTTGGAAGCACGTACATTGATCTTGTTGTATTCAAATTCCGGTGTTCCGATGGAATAAATAGGATCCATCTTATCCTGATTCACTACATCATAAGAAAGGTCAAACTGCTGTGTGGTTTTCTTTTTCAGCGTGACAGTCACATTACTTGGATCAATCTTAATATCCACATTGTCACCAAAACCCTCACCTTTCAGTTTCACTTCATGAGCGCCTTCTGTCAGCCCTTCAAGATCCGCCACAATATGTCCATCCGCATTACTTGCAGCTGTGACACCTGTCGCATCACCAATAAAGGTAATATTGGCTGTGGCAGGCAAGCCGGATAATTCAAACAAATCTGAATTATAATTAGCTGTTACCGCCACATTCACCTTAGACTTACTGGAAGTCATCTGTGTTCTGTAGGAAGATAAAGAAGTCGCATTCACTGTTGCAAACATAAACAGTGCCAGTATAAGTGCTGTCAGCTTGCTGTACTTCTTGTTAAATAAAATCTTATCAAAGAAAGCAGAGAAGCTTCTGAAGATACGCAGGAAGTTTTCCTCCATACGGGCATATCCCGTAGCTACCTTCTGAGACTGATTGGCAATTTTCTGAGCGAGCTCTGTCTTAGCTTCCTGCTCCTTTTTTTTCTTATTCTGATTCTTATTCATTACTTGTCACCTCCAGTCTTTTTCTTTGAAGGTAAGTCTTCAAGCATATCAAATGCTTTATCTAATTCCGAATCAAACCCTACAACTTTGGAAATATCTATTTTTGTAGTATCAAACTTCTTTTCTTCTTCACTCAGTCCGACATCTTCCACCTGTGTAACCGCCTGAGAAGCATTATGTTTCAACTTTGCCACAGTAGCTCTTCTTGCGGCAGCCACCTGTTCACTGGTCATTCTCTGTGCAGGTTCCGCCTTGACTTCAGGCTGTTTTGTAACAGCTGCCTTTTGTCTTACAGGCTTTTCTGCAGGACGTGCATATACTGTATTTTCCACTGCAGGAGTTTCCTTTACAACAGGTCTTTGAGAAGATCTGTTTTCAACAAATACCGTTTCTTCCTGTGGAATAACAGGTTTTTTCACAGAAGGAAGTTCCTCCTGTCTGGAAACACTCATAGGAGTGACACGATTTCTGGTCTGTTTTGGATAGCTTGGTACAGGGCGATCATGTTTATGATTCTGAGGAAGCTTGATACTTTCAGCCTGATGTTCCAATTCTTCTATCTTCTCTTCAGGTTTTTCCGGCTGATGTTTTAAAGTCAGTGTTTCTTTAAGAGAAGCTGTCTTTTTCTTTTTAGGCGCAGGTTTCTTTCTGGAAGAAGTAACTTCTGTAGCCTCATCACAGATAACTCTTAAAAGATAATCTCTGAGTTCTTTTTCATTTACGTGGTAAATATGTCCTGCATCTGTAATAGAAACGTTACCTGTTTCTTCTGAAACAACCACCGTTACTGCATCACTGACTTCAGAAATACCCACAGCAGCTCTGTGACGAGCACCATATCTTCCCGGAAGATCCAGATTTGTCGGTGGGAAATACGCACTTGCACATGCAATCTTATCCCCCTGGATAATAACAGCACCATCATGCAATGGTGTTGTGGTCACAAAGATACTTGTCAGAATTTCAGCTGTGACATCAGAATTTAATCTTGTACCTGTAGATATATAGTCTTCCAGTGACTGACTTCTTTCGATGGAAATCAATGCCCCTGTCTTATCTTTACTCAATAACATGACTGCTGTCACAATCTGATCTACAAGTTTTTCTCTTTCATTTCCAGAAAGTGTCACAATACGATTGAAGACATTACTCTTACCCATTCTTTCAAGAATAGAACGTATTTCAGGCTGGAAGATAATAATCAATGCTAAAAATCCCCAGTTAATAAACATATCTGCAAAGTATTCCACTGTTTTCAAACCCAAAAACTTGGATACAGCATCTACAATCAGAACAAATAAAATACCCTTGAAGATTTGTACAGTTCTGGAGTTATTACGTACAATACGCAACACATAATATATAATGAACCACACAATAAAGATGTCGGCTAATGAAAGAATCAGCTTAAGAACATTGTCCAGCGTCCATGTAAAATTTAAAATTGGCAAGTGAGATCTCCTCCTTCCACACAGTCTGTCTGTATTATACCATACGACTCTTTAAAAAAGACACTGCACCAGAAACATGTAAAGAAATGTTCCAGCAAGAATAGAAAGAATCGTATTCTCTTTCCACCATTGCAAAACAACAATCACAATACAGGAAACAGCTTCAGGAATACCATAAGGATAAGAGAATAGCTGTACACTTTTCAAACAGTACACCACCAGCATGGTCATGGAAGCCATAGGTAATACCTTCTGTAAATATTCCAGTGCTGAAGGCAATGCCTGCTTTCCGTTAAACACAAGAAAAGGAAACGCTCTGATACACAAAGTCACAACACTCATAATCACAATCAGCACAACACTATACATGCGTTTCCACCTTCTTTCTGCATACTAAAAGAACTGCAATAATTCCTATCATGGACGGAATCAGAAACACTCCGGTTCCAAATATCATCAGGCACAATACAGTCACCACTGCTCCAACAACAGAAGGAAAAGCAGTTGGACTGTGCTTCACCTGGTTTACCACTGTCACTAAGAACAAAGCTGTCATGGAAAAATCAATACCTGTCGTATCCACGTTCACAAATGAAATGAAGATTGTGCCTGCAAGAGTTCCAAGAACCCAGTAAAACTGATCCAGAGCAGACACAAAAAAATAGTATTTCCCCGCCTGGCATCCTTCAGGCACATTTCCATCACACACTAAAGAGTACGTTTCATCCGTCAAAGAGAAAATAAGATATGGCCTGTACGGCTTTGTGTCCTTATATTTATCCAGCATGGCAATACCATAAAACATATGTCTGGCATTGACTAAAAGTGTCATAAACACTGTAGTTAGCATACCTGCCTGCGCAGTAACCAAAGAAACCCCTGCATATTGCATGGATCCTGCATAAATACATAAGGACATGGCTAAAATCATACCTGTGCCAAGACCTGCATCATGTGCCACAATACCAAATCCCATACCTAAAACAATATATCCCACCATTACAGGTAAAGTTGTTATAAAAGCTTTCTTGAATGTATACATACCGACCTCATTCAGAAGAATTCCTCTTCTTCCGTATGAGTTTAAAGATTACGCACACAACACGGATTGTCAATGACAAGGCATACTTATTTTCTCTTTTTTCAGAAAATATTTCTTTAATAAAGAAAGAAAATGATTCTGTTTCATTTTTCAAACTAAAAAAGTCCTCATACAAGGACTTTACAATCGTTAAATCAGTTTTAAGTATTCAAAGGCTTTTGCAAGACCATCATCATCTGTAGCTGCTGTAACATAATCTGCAGCTTTTCTTGCGACTTCCTCTCCATCTCCCATAGCTACGGAATAGCCTGTGATTTCAAACATTGGAAGATCTACAGAGGCATCTCCGAAACTGATAGTATTCGCTTTATCTTCATGGAGATACTCTAATAAGAACTCAATAGCCGCAAGTTTATTGACACCTTTTGGTGAAGTATCCCCATAAGTAGCTTTTCCTGCTTCTCCACCCCAGAAACCGACAAACATATCTTCAAATTCTTTCTGTGCATCCAGATAATCCTGCCACTTGTCCAGCATAAAGGAAATCTTGTTCACATCATCTCTGTACGGAGACTGATGATAGATCATTTCATCAAAGAACTTTCCATAACTGATCTCCTTACCATATTGCGCTCTGTATCTGTCTGCAACACATTGTCTGTATCCTTCTGAAGGATACAGTCCTGAATTACATTCCAGATAGAATTCATGGTTATGCTGTTTGCACCAGTCCACCACACGTGTGCACTGCTCCAAAGACAATACTTTATGATAAATAATCTTACCTTCGTGCTCTACATAACAGCCATTACCACCAATGATACCATCCAGGCCAATTTCCAGAATATCCGGATAAATCTCTGCCAGACTTCTTCCTGTGCAGATATATACCTTATGCCCGTTCTTTCTTGCCTGTCTGATTGCCTGTTTGGCTGATTCAGGTGGTTCATTTTTTACAGGAGAACACAATGTGCCATCCACATCCACAAATAAAATTTTTCCCATAGGTCACCTCACAATCCGATTGTAACAAAAGATGTTATAATGTTGCAAAGGTCGTGAAAGGAATGAAACAAAATGACGGAATTCTACGAGCAGGTAAAACAAAGATTGATTCAATATGCCAAAATCAATACAGAATCCACATTTCACAGCTCTACTACTCCTACAACCATGCACCAGCATGATTTAGCCCAAGTCCTTTATGAAGAACTGCAGACTATAGGGGTAGACAGCACATACTACGATACAGAAAACTGTGTAGTCTATGGGTTTCTGGAAGCTAACACAGACAGCGGTAAAGCCATTGGCTTTGTCACACACATGGATACCGCTCCTGATGCCAGTGGGGAAAATGTAAAGCCATGGGTACTGGAAAACTACGATGGATCTGATATCCTTTTAAACAAAGACAAAAATATTGTCATGAAAGTGGAAGACTTCCCTAATTTAAAGAATTATGTTGGACAGGATCTTGTGCTGACAGACGGCACCACTTTATTAGGTGGAGATGATAAAGCAAGTATAGCTGCTGTCATGACTTTACTGGAATATCTTGTAAAACATCCTGAAATCAAGCATAACCTGATTGCGGTGGGATTCACACCAGATGAAGAAGTAGGAGGTCTTGCAAGAAACCTGGATCTAAAAAGATTCAGAACTCCAATTGCCTATACATTAGATGGGGACTATCTTGGATATTACGAAGATGAAACCTTCAACGCCTCCATGGCTACTATTGAAATCCACGGCCGCTCCGTACATACCGGCACTGCCAAAGGCATCATGAAAAATGCGGTGGATATCGGTAATACCTTTCTGAATTATCTTCCAAAGCTGGAAAAACCGCAGTATACAGAAGAAAGAGAAGGTTTCTACCACAATGTCAGCTTCAACGGCAATTGTGAACACGTCACTCTGGAAATCATTGTCAGAGACCATGATGCCCTGCAATTTGAAATACGCAACAAAACCCTACAGACTATTGTGGATATGCTGAATAAAGAATATGGTGAAGGTACTGTCACCATGGACTTAAAGATTCAGTACAAGAATCTGAAGGAAGTCATCGATACTGTTCCATTTATGATTCCTTATCTTGTACAGGCTATTGAAAAAGCCGGTGTAGAACCAAAATGTCTTGCATTCAGAGGAGGAACAGACGGTTCCGCCTTAAGTCACAGAGGATTGCCATGTCCGAACCTGTCCGCAGGATATGAAAATGCTCACGGAAGATTCGAATACGTACCCATTCAATCTATGGAGAAAAACGTGGAAATACTTTTAAACCTCATCGATATCTATGCACATGCTGAATAATATGATAGAAAGGACAAGAACACATGTACAAAACAGAAAACTTTAAAGCAGACGATTTCAAACCTGCACGCTTCGAATCTCAGGGTAAGATCACACTTCATGGCGAAGAAGTTTCTTACCACACAGTCTCTGAAGACAATGTCTTCTATTCTCCTGAAGGAAAACCTTTAGCTTCCATCTTCTCCTATTCTTACTTCAAAGATGGTGTGGAAGACACAAGAAACAGACCTGTTATCTTCGGATATAATGGTGGACCTGGAAGTTCCAGTATGTATGTACATACAGGTTTTCTGGGCACAAGAAGAATTGCCTATGGAGAACCTGACAGACCTACTGCTTTTGGTCCATACGACGTCATTGATAACCCTGACTGTCTGCTGGATATTGCAGACCTTGTTCTGATTGATCCTGTAGGTACAGGATATGGTGTGTTGATTGATGAAAGCGAAGAAAGCAAGAAACAGTTTTTAGGTATTGAACAGGATGCCGAAGCTTTATTAAATTTCATCGAATCCTGGTGCAGAAGATATAACAGAGGTCTTTCTCCTAAGTATCTTGTAGGAGAAAGCTATGGATGTACACGTAGTGCCACAGCTGCAGGCATTGCCGCAACTGAAGGAAAAGAAAGAGTCTATGGCATCAGCTTTGATGGTATCGTCATGATTGGCAATACGGTTACAGTAGGTAAATATTTCGGTGAAAATATTCCTGTTGAAACAAGTGTTATCGGGTTCCCTACCTATGCAGGTGTTAACTGGTTCCACAATCATCCAACAAACCAGTCTGTAGAAGAATTCGTAGCCGAAGCAAAGGCATTTGCCGATAAGGATTATGTACTGGCTCTCTACAAGGGTGAAGCTATTTCCGAAGAGGAAAAAGAACATATTCTTGAAAAGGTCACTTACTATACAGGTGTAAGCAGAGAATATCTGATTCGCCATGGTTTAAAGATTGATGACGATGATTTCAGACAGGAAGTATTAAAACCACAAGGCAAAGGCGTTTCCCGTTATGACGGACGTATGACACGACCTTTACTGGAACCTGAAATGGATGAAATCAAAAAAGGACTCTGGGATGACGCTACAGCCGACAGATATGATACTTACTTCTATGCTGCTTTAACAGGAGATCTGTTACCAAGACTCAATGTAAAACTGGACAGAAACTACATTGCCTTAACCAACTTTTATAAAAACTGGGATAAGGACGCTCCACACGGTACAACTGCAGAACAGTTACGTAATGCCATGACACGTCGTCCGGGAATGCGCACCTTCTTTGCCAATGGATGGTTCGATCTATGTACAGAATTTGGTTATGTATGGCATACACTGGATCATGCCGGCTTACCAAAAGACAGAGTGTGCTGGAAAGGATATAAGAGCGGTCATATGATTTACATCGGTGAAGAAAACATTCATGAATTATGTGCAGATATCCGCTCCTTTATCCAGGGAAAAGATCCATCTAAATAATCACAATGCCGGGGAAATCCGGCATTTTCTTTACCCATCTTGTCTGTATTCTCTGTCCGACGTATAATGCTTGCAAAGAATACAGGAGAAAAAATATGGAAAAATACAGAGCTTATGAAACGCTGAAGAAGCTTGCCTTCGAAAGAGTCAGCGGCACAGACAAGGAACTGGAAGCAGCACACTTACTTGTCAAAGAGTGTCAGGCAATGGGTGTGGAAGCCCACATTGAATCCTTTGAGATTCCTGCTCCCGAAGTTACAGAAGTATCCCTCACACTTACCTCCCCTGTTGAAAAAAATATTTATTGCACAGGCCAGGGAAGATCTGGTCAGACACCTGAAGAAGGAATAGAAGCACCATTCCAGTACATCTATAATGGTGAAGACGAGTACATTGGTAATGTTCAGGGTAAAATTGTCATGACGACAGGCAGTATGACTCAGGATCTTCGCAAGAAACTTATAGACAGAGGTGCTCTTGGATACATTGTCACATGGGGTGGATACTATGATGATGAAATCATGCAGACACAGGTTCCTCACAGATTCACACGTCCTGCAAAAGATGACACCAGCAATTTCCCTGGTGTCATGATGAATCTGAATACAGCAAAAAAATTACTGCAGGAAAACCCGGAAACCATCAAAATGGTATTAAGACAAAACAGTGATACCAAAGGAGAATCCCGCAATGTCGTTGCTGAAATCAAAGGCTACGAGAAACCAGAGGAAGTGGTTGTATTCTCCGCACATTATGATTCTGTAGAATTCTCACAAGGTGCCTGGGATAATGGCAGTGGTTCTGTAACCATCATGGAAATCTGTCATTACTTTGCAGAAAATCCACCAAAAAGAACTGTCAGATTTGTATGGTGTGGCAGTGAAGAAATCGGTCTGATGGGTTCCTGGGCATATTGCAAACAGCACACAGAAGAATTAAAAAACATTATTCTGAACATCAACTTTGATATGACAGGTGTATTGATGGCTAAAAACATGGTCTTCGGCTCCTGTGATAAAGGTATCATTGATTATGCTGCATTTAAAGGAAAGCTCCACGGTATTCACTTTGATTCCAAAATGGGATACATGCCAAGTGACTGCACAAGTTTCGCCCTCAATGATGTCCCTGCCATGTCCTTTGGAACAGACTCTCCTCGAGGTGGTGCAGAAATCCATTCCAGAAGAGACACTATGGATGTCATGGATAAGGATGAACTGGAAACCATCGTCAACTTCTGCTGTGCATTTGCCAGTGATGTGGTAAACGCTGTCATCAATCCAATTCCATCTGAAATTCCAGAAGATATTACAAAAACAAAAGAAGATACAAAGAAAAAATTTGGTCTTTATTAAAAAGAACTACAGCCCGTTAATAATAACGGGCTGTAATTTTATCTTGAACAAACGAGAATACTCCCACTGCAATGCACGGCATAAGTGGTGAGATGAATTACTTTTCTGGCACTTTTTTGGTATAGGCGATATGCCATAATACTAGTGGTATTAGCATATACCGGAAAAGGAGAAGAATATGTATCATTCTGTGAATGTAC
>CAKVIS010000033.1 GCA_934754415.1 uncultured Bulleidia sp. | reverse complement strand
AAGTGCCAGAAAAGAGATTTATCTCACCACTTATGCTGTGCATTGAAGTGGGAGTATTCTCGCTCAATCAAGATAAATGGTTCTGCGTATTAATTCCAGAACGGAAGTGGCATCAAAATCCTGTCGTAATAATGCGGATAAAATCAGAGAAAAAAGTATTTTTGAAAAATCTGCTGCAGTAAATTCTTCTGTAAATGCATTTTTTCTGACACCCGGATCATTTTGCAGTACTTCGCATATCCCTTTTAAGATGTGATTCCATGCCTCGTGCATTCTGCGTTCTCCATCAGATTTATCTTCATGCAGATAACTGATGGAATGCAGAGTGAAGAATCCGGGGTATTGCTTATTACCGAGTTCCATTCGTCTGTAAATCCACTGAATACAACTGAGGGTATTCTGAAATACATCTGTGTCTTCCGGAGTATGGAAGATTTCGTTCCACACACTTTCAATAGTAGCTCCGATAAGATCTGTTTTAGAGCCGAAGTAGTTATAGATAGAACCGACAGACACATTACAGGCAGTAGCGACAGAGCGGATACTTACAACAGACCAACCGTGCTGCTGTATCAATTCGCGACTTGTTTTTAATATCTCCTCTTTGGACGTTACCACTTTATTCATACGTTTACCTCAAGTTGAACAATGTTCATTTACAGTATATGCAACTATTTTTTATTGTAAAGATTTTTTTTACCAAAAGTGTATAAGCATCTTAAAAGCTGTTTTGGAACAATATACAAAGTACGTAAATGGACGGATTGTTTTTGAAAAAATGGAAGTAATGCTCATGTTTATGAAGGAATTTGCTTTTTGGGATGTATCAAAGATATCTGATTTTGTGAGTGGACACAGGCAGTGTGTCTGAAACAATTTGAGATATTCTGCTAGACTGTATATAGCTGATGGCACATGTTAAGTTTTCTGAAGATGTACTGTCTTCACAATTTGTGTTTATGAAGATCACCTCCATCATTTATTGGTATCCTTGAAACACTGTCTTTCTCATGTCTGTGTCCGCCACAAGAGAAAGAAAACAGCGGACATATATACCATAACAGGAGAAATGTATATGCATAAGGTAAAACTGGTATTCGTAACAGGTGTGTTACTTTCTTCTGTCGGGTGTATTCCTCAGCCTCTTAATGATGAAAAGACACCTGACAGCACAAAATCCCCTGAAACAGTCAAAGAACCTGTTCATCAGAAAGAAAACAAAGAGGATACTGCACATGTAACAGATGTTGCAGAACAACCTGCAATATTTGGAGTGGAAAGTATTGATGTATATCCATCTTATGTAAATCTGGATGGAATGGGTATATATTCCTCGGTGTATTTTTTTCATGAAGATACAGAATGGCAACTGCAATTGTATGCAGAAGACTATATGTATCAGGATGGAGAGTGGATGCTGAGTGAAAGAGGACGGTATGTTCTACTTGCGGTTTCTTATGGGGATCCGTACGTATTCCTGGATGAGGTTGTACAGCTGGGAGTTCCTGAAGCAGATGTATGGGTGGATACTGAGAATCAGTTACATATAACCGTGAAAGATGTTCGCTCTGCAAAATACGCTGTTACAGATTATGTATATAACAGCTCTGATGCAATGTTTTTTGGACGTGATGTTCTGTATGGAGATGGTATCAATTACTTTGGTACTACAGCAAGATAAGTAAATCAAAAGACTGCCTGACAGGATGGCAGTCTTTTGATATTTACGATAATGTTTCGCTGTGATTCAATACAGAGGTGCTGTACAGGAATAAAACATCCTGATCATCAAACAGAAGAAATTTTCCCAGGAAATCAGATCTGAGATAACGGATATCTACAAGGGTAATTTTAGAGTAACCTTCAGTGAATAACGGGGCAATACTGCTGGCAAAAGAATCTCTGAAAATAACCAGTTCTTTATCTGTGGTACATTGTGGATTCTCAATGGTTATCAAAGAAACAGGACCAGACAGAAACATTTCATAAGGGTCTTTACCATAGGCTTTCTGCATGTTGTAGATATCTTTGACTGAGGAATCTTCATAATTTGTTACGATGCAGGTATTGAGAATGTCGCTGGTCAGATAATAGATGGTTTCAGAAGGAAGCGGTAATGCGGATTGCCCATAGTAGACACCATTGAAGGGGATATCCAGAGTGTTTGTCTGATAGTTGCTGGAGATAGAAACATCCATGGCTTTAGCTAAAACAGAGGCGGTATCAGTAAGCTTTTCCTGTCTCCAGTGAGTGTCGGTTTTATAATATTCTGAAATATCCAGCGTGTCTGTAATATCTATATAGGTCGCATAGTTCATGTTGTTTTGAACAATAGAAAACAATCTTTCATAGTCCAGTGCAGGATAGCCGTTTTCTTCTGACAGAAAATAGCTTTTATCAGGAATGATGGAAAGATAGATATTGGTGTTGGTGTTTGCAAGATACGTATTGTAAATAGAAGTGAATCTTTCAGTGGCATATTCTAAAGACGCTTCATTCAAAGGATATTCCAGTTTTGCGGCATACCCATCCTGCAGGTAAATACCATGTACATCCTTCTGTTTTAAGATACTGGTGGAAGTCAATGCTTTGAGTGTGCGCAATGTATCTCTGAAAGGAAACTGATCTGTGGTATATGTATCGTAGTCTTTCATGAATGTGCCATCTAAAATGGTTTTTAAAGAAAGAACAGGTGATTGTGCAAGTTTGCGTCTTTCACTGTCAGAATATGTTTTTGCAGGTGAAAACCAGGAAAATAGTATCATGGCAATAAATACAAAGCCGATAATGGAAATCTGTATGAGGTTTTTATAATGTTTCATCGGATATCTCCTAAAATCTGAAATACAGGAACGGGTTGAAAGATCCATCCACAAGATATGCAGTACATAAGATGAGCAGAACAACCAGCAACAAAGGTTCAGCAATGATGGATACTGACGCAAATCTGTTATTCTTTTTCAGTTTTTTCCATACGTTTATTGGAAGTGGTGTAGCCCCAACGATACTAATCAGCAGGATGAGAAAATAGCTGCGAAGATAGTACATATTTTGTACGCAGACAAGTGGATACCCGTTTGCTGTAAACATGGTGCGTATATGGAAGAGTATCTGCTGTAAATCTGAGGCGTCAAACAGTACAAAGCTGATCAGTACAGCAAACAGTACATAGATATGAGAAAATATCTTATGGTTTTTCAGAAACTTTAACAGCCATAGTTTTTCTGCTATCAGCAAAAGTGCAAAATACATACCCCATATAATAAAGTTCCATGCGGCCCCATGCCACAGACCTGTGAGTATCCAGACAATAAGTATGTTGCACAGGTGCCTTGCAAAACAAACACGATTACCTCCAAGAGGAATATAAACATAATCTTTAAACCAGGAACTTAAAGACATATGCCATCTTCTCCAGAAGTCTGTAATACTTTCTGCCATAAAGGGATAATGAAAGTTTTCCGGGAAATCAAAACCAAACATCTTTCTAAGACCTATAGCCATATCACTGTATCCTGAAAAATCAAAATATATCTGTAAGGAACAGGCAATGGCATAGATCCAGAACCAGAGGACAGATATATCTGAAGATGTGCGAAAGGTATTGCATAGTTCGCCAAGAGTATTAGCAAGAAGTACCTTCTTGCTTAATCCCACCAGGAATCTTTGAATTCCACATGTTGTTTTATCCAGAGAATGGGTGCGGTATTGTAATTGCTGCTCTATATGACTGTAACGTACAATGGGACCTGCAATTAACTGTGGGAATAAGGAGATATAGGTGGCTAAATCCAGAAGGTTTCTTTGTGCACTTACTTCATTTCTGTACACATCAATACTGTAACTGAGAATCTGGAAGGTATAGAAACTGATGCCTAATGGTAAGGCAACATGGAGTAGTGGAAGAGAAAGACCAGTGACGGCGTTAAAGTTACTGATAAAAAAATCTGCATATTTAAAATATCCCAGCATGGCAAGACATAAAGATACAGACAGAATAAGTATCCATTTAGATACTTTGGGACGATGACGATATCGTTCTATCAGTATGCCGGATATATAGGCTATTCCGATTTCCAGTATCATAGACAGGACATACTTTGGCTCTCCCCATCCATAGAAGAAGAAACTTGCAAGAAGCAGAACTGTATTTTTAAATCTGCGGGGAGTGAAAGCATACAGCAATAATACACATGGTAAAAAGTGGAAAATAAATGTTGTGCCTGAAAAAAGCATTTGTATTTCCTTCGTTTGAAATTAGATAACAGGGGAGATGGTTTCATCTCCCCTTGTAACAGTAAATTTTGATATTATTCCACAAATGCAGGTTCATCAGCAAGTACAGTGGATTGTGGAGCTATGGTGGAACATTTGTCCACAAGACAGTCAATCAGCTCGTCCATGCCATAGGCCATAACCACATAGGCATCTACACTGATGACTGTTACTTTGTCAGGGAATCCGCACATCCACTGCTGATTCTGTATAGCTTCTGTGTACTCTTTGGCAAAAGAAGAAGCTTTGGAGGGATCTTTCAGTTTGGCAACGGCGGAACTGAAAGTGTTGGTGTTCATCATATGCTGCAATGTGGCCACATCATCCTCCAGCATGTCATACAGCTCATCTGTCACATGCAGAAGATACTGGAAAGTTTCTTTGTTTTCTTCATTCAGCACAAATTTTGCAGGGCCTTCAGTTTCGTGCTCTGCATCTCCTCCGGCACATGGAAACTGGTTGTCTTCTCCAAAGGCATCCCATACCTGAGTATAGAAGTCTACTGCAGAAGTGACAGTGGTTCCCTGTGGTTTTTTTCCTGCTGCAGTACAGCCTGCAAGAGAGAGTGACATGATACATGTCAGAAGAAGAGAAATCATTTTTTTCATTACGTGGTTCCTTTCGATATGAATAATTGTATGTTGAAATACATGTAGCTTAACCGTATTCAGTGTACTGGATACACATTTTACCTTCAACATGTAAATGTGAAAGAGTGATTTATTGAAAATACAGGCATTGTTTCTGAAAATGAAGATTACTTCAGAATCTGTGTATATACCACTTCATGGAACTGTTTTCTCCAGGATAGGATGGCATTGTTATCTCTTGAAGGATGAATGCGGTTGGATAACAGAACGATTCCCAGATGACTTTCAAAGTCGCACAGGATAGAAGTACCGGTAAAGCCTGTATGGGCAATGGAAGAGGCAGAACTCAAAGAAGGAAATATGCTGTTTTCATCTTTGCAAAGATATCCCAGAGTTCTTTTTGGAGTGTGAGGTGGTGTGAAGACAGTGTGCAGATACTGCATGGAGGTGGCATTCAAAATGGTATTGCCATCATAGATTCCGTTATGTACCAGCATACTCAGAAAGTGAGACATGTCTGTAATCGTTGAAAATACTCCGGCATGCCCGCTGATGCCACCCATTTTTCTGCATTTTATATCATGTACTGTTCCCTGAAGATAACAATGTGTTGTTTCATCACAGGTGGTTGGAGCACAGAATTCTTTATGTGATGGGTTAAAACAGGTGTCAGACATATGTAAAGGTTCAAATATCTGCGTCTTTGCCAGCAGTGCTAATGGAGTATCTGTAACAGTTTCAAGAATCTCCTTGAGAAGGATGAATCCAAGGTCTGAATACAATACCTGTGTGCCTGGTTCAAAAAGAAGATCCATGTGGAAGATATCCTTCTCTATCTGTTTACCGCTGACAGTTCTTTTATCCGGATGATCGGCGGGCAATCCAGAAGTGTGTGTTAACAGGTGCACTATTTTGACATGATCATGAGAAAACTCAGGGAGAATCTTTCTTACAGGTGTGTCCAGTGTAAAAAGGTGGTTTTCCATCATTTGTAAAGTGAGTGTGGTGGTGACAATGACTTTTGTAAGACTTGCCATGTCATACATTGTGTCCATTGTGTTTAAAATCGGTGCAGGAAAGATGGCACGATTTCCAGCACAGTAAAAATGGTGTTCATGATTATGAATAATGACAGCGCAACATCCGGGAAACACGCCATCTTTTACTGCTTTACGTAAAAATATTTCAATATTGTCCATATCTGTCCCTCTGTATATGTGCAAGCATTGTATCATGATGTAATGAAATTTCAATCTATGCTGCCAATATTTTGAAATAATTCTGACACTGTCATAAAGCGAAAAATGAGTATTTTAAGGGCTTTTTTTGATATATCAGCAGTATTTTAAAGATAGAATAAAAAAATATTTCAAGAAATATCTTAAATAGTTGAAATACAATTTCAAATGTGTATAATGATTGCTGTAAGCGCTTTACATTGTATGGAGAGGAAAAAAAGGAAATGGAGAAATTAACAAATTTTATCGAGCAGAAAATTGCTCCACCGCTGATTACATTTTCAAACTATAAATATGTACAGATTATGCAACGTACATTTATCAGTTTCACAGCTTTATTGATTATCGGATCAATCTTCTTATTATTGGCCGCAATGCCTGTACCTGCATGGCAGACATTAATTGCAGGTTTCAAAGCGAAGCTGGCAGCAGCTTCCGGTGTTGGAACAGGTTTTATGGCTATCTTTGCAGTTGTTGCAGTTTCCTATGCAACAATTGAATACTATAACAAGAATAAAAAAGAGAATCTTGATTTTATCGCACCAATCGTACTGGCATTGTCATCTTTCTTCCTGGTTATCCCTGCACAGACTGTAGCTACAGTTGTAGAAGGTTCAGATACACCTGGAAGCTTTACAGGTGTTCCTACAAAGTTCTTAGGTGCAGCCGGCGTATTCGTTGCATTATTAGTCGGTATTGTCACAATCGAAATTTATCGTTTTGTTATTAATAAAAAATGGACAATCAAGATGCCTGAAGGTGTACCTCCAATGGTTGCCAGTGCATTCCTTGCTCTTGTTCCAAGTATCTTCGTTATTGGTTTCTGGTGGATCATAGCAGTTGTATTAAGCTTTGACTTACCTAACATGGTCACAAAGATCTTCTCACCATTAGTTACAGGTTCCGACACACCTTGGACTGTATTATTGGTTACTTTCTTAAATCGTGCATTATGGTCTGTTGGTATTCATGGCTCCAGTGCTATTGGTGCAGTCGCAAGCCCTATCTGGACTCAGATGACAGCTATGAACCAGGTTGCTTTTGAAGCAGGTGAACCATTACCTTACATGTTCACAAGCTTATTCTATGATAACTATATCTGGACAGGTCTTGTACCACTTGCAGTCATCATGTGCTTCTCTAAATCCAAACGTATCCGTACATTGGGATTCCTTGCATTACCAGGAGCTATCTTCAACATTGGCGAACCACTGATCTTCGGTTTACCAATCATGTTAAATCCTTTAATGATGATTCCGTTCGTAGTAGGATATGTACTCATTGCTGTTTTTGCAATTATCTTTACAATGACAGGTCTGATTCCTGTTCCTGTATTATCCGCACCTTGGATTGTGCCTGCACCTATTAAGACACTGATTGCCACAACAGGTCAGGCAGGTAGTTTAAACGCAGTATTGTTTGTTCTGTTTGCATGGTTTATCTTATTCTTGTTGTTCTATCCATTTGTAAAAGCAATGGAACGTAAGGACCTTGAAGAAGAAAAACAGGCAGAGGAAGCATAATGTTAGGTATATCCATTTATTTTCAGGATTTTGATTTAGAGTATCTTAAACAGGCAAAAGAATGTGGAGCGAAGTATGTATTTACTTCGCTGCATATTCCGGAAGAAGATTATTCCACACTGGATGAAAAACTCCCAAAACTATTAGACGCATGTAAAGCATATGACATTGCGCTGGTACCGGATATTTCACCGGTTACCTTTGAAAAGCTGAAAGTAGAAAAAAATGACTATGCAGCTTTAAAGAAGATGGGCTTTACAGCCTTGCGTCTTGATTATGGCTTTGATGATTTTGAGGTAGTAAAGACATTGCAGAAAGATTTCTATCTGATGTTAAATGCCAGTGTTATTAATAAACAGTATTTACAGCAGGCTAAGGAAGCAGGGGTGGATCTGGATAAGATTGCTTTGACACATAACTTCTATCCGCATTCCAATACAGGACTGGATCTTGACTACTTCAAAAAGAAAAATGAAGATTTTCTGGCTTTTGGATGTACCATTCAGGTCTTTGTATGCGGAGATGCTTTAAAACGATTCCCGTTATATGAAGGATTACCTACAGTAGAAAAACATCGTACGATGCATCCGTATGTGGCTGCAGTGGAACTGATACATGATTGCGGCATCAAAGATGTTTTCATCGGAGACAGCAAAGCTAAAATATCCACATTAAAAGCTATTTCAGAATACATGGAACATAAAGTGATGCGTATCCAGTGCCATCTGGAACCGGGATACGAGTATCTTTATGATACAGAGCTGAAAGTTAGACGTGATATAGCAGAAAGTATTATTCGAGTGAATCGACCAAGAGTACAGGGAATTCCTGTATACCATAACACTGTACGTCCAAGAGGATGCATTGTGATGGAAAACCAGCTGGCTGGAAGATACAGCGGTGAAGTCTATCTTGTAAAGAAAGATTTACCGTTCGAAGCAAGATCTAATGTCATAGGATATATTCATCCGGAGTATATCGACATCCTGGATTTTGTGGATGGAGAAACAACCATTTTACTGGAAAAACTGACAGATTAAGGAGGTGTTATTGTGAAAGGCGTACAAATTACGCATTTGACGACGGAACAACGTAATCCAAGAACCATGCAGTTAGATTCCTTATCCTTAAGGGAGTTTCTGACAATCATGAACGACGAAGATGCCAAGGTGGCATTCTGTGTAAAAGATAAACTGGAAGAAATTGCTCAGGCAGTAGAATATGTCGTTGCAGCCTTAAAACAGGGTGGAAGACTGTTCTATATAGGCAGTGGAACAAGTGGCAGACTTGGAGTACTGGATGCGGTGGAATGTCCACCGACATTCAGCACAACCAATGAAGTTACAGGGTTGATTGCCGGAGGTAATAAAGCGTTTGTACAGGCCAAAGAAGGCGCAGAAGATAATGAAGAACTTGGCGCAACCGACATTGTAAATGCGGGAGTGACGGGTAAAGACGTTGTTATCGGACTTGCGGCAAGTGGCCGTACACCGCATACTATCGGCGCACTGAAAAAGGCAAATGCAATCGGTGCAGTTACCGTGAGTGTGTCCTGCAATCCCGACAGTGAAATCGGAAAAGTGGCAAAACTTGCCATAGATCTGAATACGGGTCCGGAAGTACTGACAGGTTCTACAAGACTTAAAGCAGGTACAGCACAGAAAATGGTCCTGAATATGATTTCTACTGCTTCTATGATCGGCGTTGGGAAAACTTACCAGAATTTAATGGTGGATGTAAAACCATCCAATGCCAAACTGTTGGAACGTGGTAAGCGTATTATTATGGAAGCTACGGACTGTGATTATGCCACTGCGGAAAAAGCCTTTGAAGAAAGTGGAAGAAATCCGAAGACAGCCATTGTTATGATCTTGTTGCAATGTGATTATGCAACGGCAAAAGAAAGACTGGAAAAAGGAAATCATTTTATCAAAAATGCGATTAAGTAATACATTGGATCAGTGGATAGCCAATATCTCTCAGACAGATATGTTTTTGATCATGAGAAATACCTATGTTTCTTTGACGATATGGATAGTTGGTATTTCTTTAGTATATGTAGTTTCTTCTCTATGCAATGTATTGTTTCTGAAAGAATGTATCCTCTATGTTCTAAGTTATCATTCCATTCTTTTCAGTGCAGTCTTTGCCTGTGCCTATGCCAGACAGAAACAGATGGATGTTCTGCTTTGTCTGATTGTTGGGTGTGTTTGCAGTGTCCTGATGACAGGACGATTCAGTGCCACATTATGGATGAGCATTCCAGATATGGTGATAATCAGCGGTTTATTAAAAATCGTACAGATACTTGAAAAACAGAAGGCGGAATGGAAACACATTCCGCCAGCCGTTTCTCAATATCTGGTAAAACTGCTTGTACCGGTCACTGTTTTTGTGATGCTGGGGTTACTGACTTTAATTCCTGATACAGTGATGACAGCGATGACTGTACCACTGCAGGTCCTGGTATATACCTTATCCACGTTACCTTCTATTCTGATCATTATTGGTCTTACCTGTTATTTCTGGATAAAAGGTATCCATGGTGTATCCATACTGGGAACTATCTTACGTCCTTTCTGGACGCAGATGTTACTGATGAACTTATATGCGGTATTAACAAAGAATGAAATCATGTACATTGGAAGTGAAGCATTCTATCAGTGGTTTGTATGGATTGGTGGAAGTGGTGCTACTTTTGGTTTATGCATTGTGTGTTATCTGTTTGGAAAAAGTAAACAAATGCAGGCTTTAAAAGCTAATGCGTTATCTTCAGCTGTTTTTAATATTAATGAAGAAGTGATCTTCGGTATGCCAATTGTAGAAAACAGATATCTGAAAATTCCATTTTTTGCAGTTTCTATGATCAGTGGATGTGTTGCCTGGGTGCTGATGAGAACAGGATATATTCCTGTACCTCATGTTCTTGCACCATGGATTGCCCCATTCTTTATAGGAAGTATGCTGACTTCCGGTATTTCTTTAAGAGTGCTTATGGTCAGCCTGGGTCTGGTATTGTTTTCTGCTCTATGCTATCTGCCATTTTTCTTATGGTATGATGCCAGATTACTGAAAGAAGAAAAATAAGAGGTAAGTATGAGACGACTTGGAATTTCTATATATCCTGAAAAATCTACGGTAGAGGAAATGAAAGCTTATATTGCACAGATGGCTGATGCAGGATGTTCACGTATATTCTCCTGTCTTTTATCTGTGAATAAGCCCAAAGAGGCCATCAAAGAGGAATTCATGGAAGTGAATCGCTTTGCAAAAGAAAAAGGCTTTGAAATCTTTGTGGATGTTTCACCACGTGTATTTTCCACTTTGGGTATTTCTTATCAGGACCTGTCCTTCTTCCGTGAAATTTATGCGGATGGATTGCGGCTGGATATGGGATTTACAGGTAACGAAGAAGCAGTTATGACCTATAATCCGTATGGATTGATGATTGAAATCAATATGAGTAATGATGTATCTGCCATAGATACTATTATGGACTATTGCCCTGATCGTTATCATTTATGCGGATGTCATAACTTCTATCCTCATCAGTATTCAGGATTACCATTACCGTATTTCCTGAAATGTTCTGAGAGGTTCCGTAAGTATGGTGTACGTACTGCTGCCTTTGTGACAAGCCAGAATACAGATACTTTTGGACCATGGCCTGTTACAGATGGCTTACCGACACTGGAAATGCACAGACATTTACCATTGGATGTACAGATCAAACATCTGATCAGTCTGGATTGTGTGGAGGATATGATTATCTCCAACTGTTATCCTTCCAAAGAAGAAATAGAAGCTTTAAAAAATCTTAACTTACAGATGGTCACATTTGAAGTAGAAGAAGTATCTGAAAGTCTTTCTGAAGTGGAAAGAAAGATTCTGTTTGAAGAACTGCATTTTAACAGAGGCGATATTAATGAGTATATGATTCGTTCCACGCAAAGCCGTGTAAAGTACAAAGATCATACATTTACGTTAATCAATCCACAAGAAACTTTACAGCCGGGAGATATTGTCATTGAAAGCAGTGAATACGGGCATTATGCCGGTGAATTGCAGATTGTTAAAAAGACAATGAAGAATTCCGGAAAATCCAGTGTTGTGGGAAGAATACGTCAGGAAGAACTGTTTTTACTGGACAATATTCGACCATGGCAGAAGTTTCGCTTTACTGAAAAACATTGCAGGATGTTGAACAGATAAACAGTTTTTGAAAATCAAAAAAGCAATATACAGGTGGCATCAATGTGGTGTCACCTTATTTTAAAAGGAGTCATGTATGTGTAAGAAAATATTGTGGGGTGGAGCTACGGCTTCCAGCCAGTATGAAGGTGGATGGCAGGAAGGTGGCAAAGGAATGGATACGCAGGATTGCCGTTTGTATCAGAAAAGAACTTCCAATGCCACTACTGCTACACGTCTGTTAGACAGAAATGCCATAGAAAAAGCAAAGAGCGATACAGAGAATTTCTATCCTTTCCGTGAAGGATCCAGAGGATATTATCATACAGTGGAAGATATTGGTCTTTTGAAAGAGCTTGGAATAGATATTTACAGATTGTCCATCAGCTGGGCAAGACTGTATCCATGCGGAGATGAAGCAGAACCAAATCCAGAAGGTATCCGGTATTATAACGAAGTGTTTGAAGAAATACGCAAAGCAGGTATGAAAGTATTTCTGACCATGACACACTATGCTGTACCATTACACCTGGTGGAAAAATACGGTGGATGGAAAAACCGTACACTTATAGATCTGTATGTACGCTATTGCAGAACAATATTTGAAAACTGGGGAGAATATATTGCGTATTACCTCCCGTTTAATGAAATCAATGCAGGCTATTTTTCACCGTTTAATGGTGTGGCTCTGGTTAAAGAGAATGATGCTCCCTATGATCTCAGTGAAGTATTTCAGTCTTTGCATCATCAGTTTGTCGCAAGTGCTCGAGTGATTGCACTTGGACGAAGTATGAAAGTAAAGGGATTGTTTGGATGTATGGTTGCGTGTTTCTGTTATTATCCATATTCCTGTAAACCAGAAGATAACATGAAAGCAATTGAAGAAGAAAACCGTAACACATGGTTTTGTGCAGATGTGTTAACACGAGGGTATTATCCTTCGTATATGCATCGCTTCTTTGAAGAGAAAAATATAAAGCTGCATATTACAGAAGAAGACAAACAAATACTTTCTGCATATACTGCAGACTTTGTATCTTTTTCGTATTATCAGTCTTCTGTCACTTCTTGCCAGGAGAAAGAAAAAACAGCAGGGAATCTGGTGGCTACAGTGAAAAATCCATATCTTAAGGCAACAGATTGGGGATGGCAGATAGATCCTGTAGGATTACGTGTGACTTTAAACAGAGTCTATGATCGTTATCAAAAACCAGTCTTTATCTCAGAGAATGGGCTTGGTACAAAAGATGTACTGGAACAGGATGGCAAAATCCATGATGCGTATCGTATTGCCTATCTGAAAGAGCACTTTGAACAGATCAAAGAAGCACAGAAAGATGGTGTGGATGTTTTGGGATATATCATGTGGGGTGTTATCGATATCGTATCTGCCGGAAGCTGTGAAATGGAAAAAAGATATGGTGTTATCTATGTAGATGCGGATAATACAGGTCATGGTACGTATAAAAGATATAAGAAAGACAGTTTTTACTGGTACCAGCAGTTCATGGAAGAAGAAAGGAAGCGTAAAGCATGAGATATTTTATTGGCATTGACGGAGGCGGTACAAAAACAGCCTTTGCCTGTATGGATGAAGATCAGGTGGTATATACCTGTACCTATCCTACGTGTCATGTATTACAGGTGGAACAGGAAACAGCAATAGAGATATTACATAAAGGATTGCTGGATATACAGCAACATGTACCATCTGTTACTGCGCATAATACCGTTATCTGTGCAGGACTTGCAGGGTATGGCAATAACCAGGTATTACGCCATAAGATTGAAGATATCTGTCAGAAAAGCTTTGAAGGATTTACGTACCATATTGTCAGTGATGCGGATATTGCCTTACACGGTGCCTTTCTTGGAAATGATGGTATTTTACTGATAGCAGGAACAGGGTCTATAGGACTTGCCAGAGTGAAAGGTCAAAGATATCGCTGTGGAGGATGGGGAGGCCTTCTTGGAGATGAAGGAAGTGCTTACTGGATTGCAAAACGTTTACTGGAAGTCTTTACCAAACAGGCAGATGGAAGATGTGAAGAAACTATATTACAGGAATATCTTTGCAAACAGATGAAGCTGGATACCCCATATGATGTGATAGCCTTACTGAACCAGCCTGCATATCAAAGCAGACAGCATTTTGCAAAGCTGGCACTCTATGTCTATGAACTTGCAAAATTGCAAGACAAATATGCATTACAGATTTATGAAGAGGCTGCAAAAGAATTGGCTCAGCTTGCCAATACTTTGTCACATCACTTTGAAGGAACAGTATGTGTCAGTTATGCAGGTGGGGTATGGAACAGTGATTTGTTCATCAAAGAACCATTTCAAAAGTACTGTCACACAAATATAGAGTTACATGATCCGATGGTTTCACCTGTCATCGGAGCTTGTTATCTTGCAAAAGAGCTGGTATCCAAATAGCGCATAAATACTGAAAAATGGTATACTTTACGCAATGGAGGTGGAGATGTATGAGTTGTTTATTCAAGATCAAAGAGGCAGGTGCTTTATTTACATCCACAGAACAAAGAATTGCGGAATACATATTGCAGAATCCTGAAAAAGTGGTGGAGGGATCTGCCCAGGAACTTGCCAGAGAAAGTGATACTTCTCCTGCGGCATGGATTCGTTTTTCAAAGAAGCTTGGCTATAAAGGTCTGCCTGCTTTGAAGATGGATCTTGCAAAGGATGATAAAGAAAATGATGATTTATATCATGTGCTGATCGAAGAAAAAGACTCCATTGAAACCATGGTGCGTAAAGTGCAGAAGATTTCCAGAAATACACTGGAACAGACGTATAAATTACTGAATACAGATGAACTGAATGCGGCGATTCAGTATTTATTACAGGCTTCCAATATCTATCTTGTGGGAATCGGAGGAAGTGGTGTTGTCTGTACAGATATGATGCAGAAACTGACAAGATTACATCGCTCCGTTATTTATCATGAAGATGCGCATGTATTACTGGCACGTATTGCACATATTACACCGGAAGATGTCTTAGTAGCCATCAGTTATTCCGGAGAAACCAATCTTGTGAATGCTGCAGTGAAATATGCAAAAAACAACGGTACACCTGTCATTGCCATTACACAATATAATGTCAGAAGTACCCTGGCAAAAGAGGCAGATGTAAAACTGTATATGCCGTTAGAAGAAAAGGAGCTGCGTCTTGGAGCAATATTATCCAGAAATGCTTCATTGGTTTTGACAGACCTTATCTATTACGGTATTGCCAAGGAAAACGTAGAGCAGACAAAACAGGATCTGGTGAAAACAAGAGAATTATTACATGAAGTAGATTCAAAATGACAGAAAGAGGAAAAGTATGTTCGCAGTTGGTTTGATGTCAGGAACCTCATTGGATGGTGTTGATGCGGTTCTTTGCGAAGTCAGTGGATGTGCAGAAAAGACAGAGATTTCTCAGATTGCCTTCCACAGTGAACCTATGCCTGTAGATATAAAAGAAAAAATAAAGAAATGCTGTGCCAATCAGGCCACAACAGAACTCATCTGTTCTTTAAACTTTGAATTGGGAGAACTGTTTGCAAAAGCTGCACAGCATGTATGTGATAAGGCACATACAGACACAAAGAAACTGGGATTTATTGCAAGTCATGGTCAGACAATCTTTCATATTCCAAAAGCTTATGACGGTTTTGTGCCAAGTACATTGCAGATAGGAGAAAGTGCAGTGATAGCACAACGTTGTGGATGTCCTGTAATTGCTGATTTTCGTACAAAAGATATGGCTGCAGGAGGAGAAGGCGCTCCATTAGTGCCTTACAGTGAATTCCTTCTCTATAGAAATACAGAATATGGTGTGGCATTACAGAATATTGGCGGTATTGGTAATGTGACAGTATTACCAAAAAACTGTTCTATTGATGATGTGAAAGCTTTTGATACAGGACCAGGGAATATGATGATTGATGAAGCTATGCAGTGTCTGTTTCATACACCGTATGATGATAACGGAAATGTTGCACGTACAGGTAAAATCTGTAAGGAAATGCAGGAAGAACTGATGCATCATCCGTATATACATCAGCTTCCACCAAAAACGACTGGAAGAGAAATGTTTGGAGAATACATAACAAAAGACCTTTTACAAAGATATAGTTATGTACCAAAAGAGGATATCATCACTACACTTACATGGTTTACAGCGTACAGTATTGCAGAAAACTATCGTTTGTTTGTATTGCCCTTCTATGATATCCATGAAGTCATTCTTGGTGGTGGAGGTGCATATAATGCAACCTTACGTGAAATGTTGCAGAAAGAACTTCCTGAACAGAAGGTATGTATACAGGAAGATAAGGGATATTCTTCAGATGCTAAAGAAGCCATTGCTTTTGTGATTTTAGGTAATGAGACCATGCATCAAAGATTCTCCAATGTTCCTGAAGCAACCGGGGCAAAACAAAAAGTCATTCTTGGAAATATTACATATCCTGACTGAAGGTGTAGGTAAAACTACATCTTTTTTATTACCGTGGAAATAGAAATATCAGTACAATAGAATACAGGAGAAAAGTATGAAGACAGTCATAGGAATAGATATATCAGACGAAAGTAAAGAAGAAAAAATACCGGATATGCAAAAGGACTTTCCGTATATTGCCTCAAGAGCTGAATTAAACCATTATGCTGGAGGAATAGTTCCGTGGCATTGGCATAAAGCAGTGGAAATATTCTATGTAGAACATGGTGCAGTAAAATACTATACGCCACATGGAGAATATGTATTTCCTGAAGGAAGTGGCGGAATGCTGAATACAAATGTATTGCATATGACAAAACCTGTGGATAACAATACTGTACAGCTGTTACATATTTTTGATTCTGCATTAGTAAGTGGAAAATCTGACAGCAGGATAGATCAGAAATATATTTCGCCATTGATTTCTGAAGGGGCAGAAATGATTCCCCTGACTGCGGGCATTTATGAACAAAAAGTTTTGCTGGATAAAATACGAGATGCTTTTTGCCTGAGCGAACAGGCATTTGGATATGAAATTAAACTGCGTGGAGCTATGTCTGATATCTGGTTAGATTTTCTGAAAATATCTGTTACTTCAGAAACATCAAAGAAACAGTGTGTACATACGGATACCACTATTAAAAAGATGATGGTGTATGTATATGACCACTATGGAGAAAAGATAACCATTACAGATCTTTCCAAAGCCGTATATATGAGTGAAAGAGAATGTTACAGGGTGTTTCGTGAACAACTGCATATGACACCTGTAGAATATATAACAGAGTACAGATTGCAGAAAGCGTGTGAACAACTGATAAATTCTTCTGATACTGTTGCAGATATTGCCTGTGCCTGTGGATGGGAAAGTAACAGTTACTTTGGCAGAATCTTTAAAGAAAGAATCGGAGTATCCCCAATGCAGTATCGAAAAAACTGGCAGAATAGGTATAAATAGAGACAGAATATTGCAAGAATCATTCTTTTTTTGACAGTATACTGAGAATGGTGAAATCAAAAGGAGGGACATCGAATATGGAAGTAAGTAAAGGGAAGCAGAACATTCGGATAGTATTTTTCGATATCGATGGCACCTTATTAAAGATGGGTGAAACAGAAATGACACCACTTATGAAACAGACATTGCATTTACTGCAGAAAAATCATATTAAAATATGTCTTGCAACAGGCAGAGGAATGATGACTATTCCTGATTTTCATGGTATAGAATTTGATGCTGTACTTGCTTTTAATGGATCTTATTGTATTGCGGACAATCAGGTAATTCTAAAACATCCTCTTCCTGAAACAGATGTACATAGAATTATTGAAAATGCTGCTGAGGTGGGCAGACCTGTATCTATTGCAACGGCAAAGGAAATGGTTGCCAATGGAAGAGATCAGGATCTTGAGGACTATTATGCCATTGCTCATGAAGAACTTGTGGTATCGGACAAATTTGAAGAATATGTTCAGCAAGAAGTCTATCAGATGATGCTTGGATGTGATATGGAAGAAAGAAAACATATACTGGATGGTACACAACATGCAAAGTTGGCCGCATGGTGGGATAGAGCAGTAGATGTCATTCCTTTAGAAGGTGGTAAAGGCGCAGCCATAGAACAGGTTCTTCATTATTATCGTATTACAAAAGAAGAAGCTGTTGCCTTTGGAGACGGAGCTAATGATATCGATATGTTCCAGGCAGTTGGAACTGGTATTGCCATGGGGAATGCTTCTGAAGAGGTGAAAGCTATGGCTGATGAGGTGTGCGGCGGTGTGGAAGAAGATGGTATCTACATCTGGGTATTACAACATATACTTATTTAAGAATAAATGATGTACAGTGCTTCAGTAAGGCACTGTTTTTATTTGATTTCCTGGCTGAAGTGGTACAAGATAGTAACGAACAGATTGTGTTTCAGATATCTGCTTATCAGGAGGAACTATGCACGGAATTATTGCAACATGGCGTATGGCCAAAGAAGGAATAGAACAGGGATTTGAACAGCTGGAAAATAATGGTAAGGCAGCAGATGCCATTGAAACAGCTATAAGAGCAGTAGAAGATTTTCCATACTATAAATCTGTAGGGTATGGTGGTTTACCAAATGAAGATGAAGTTGTGGAATTAGATGCCGGATATATGAACGGGGATACATTTGATGTAGGAGCCATCTGTGCTATCAAGGATTTTGCCAATCCTATCAGTATTGCTAAAAAACTGAGTGAAGAAAAAGTAAATACTATACTTGTCAGCTATGGAGCTGAAAAGTATGCCCGTGAACATCACTTTGAAGAAAAAGAAATGTTAACAGATCGTGCTAAGGCGTTCTATCGTAAAAAGAAGAAAAAACTGGAAAAACAAGCACAGGAGTTAAAACCATACGATGGACATGATACAGTAGGTATGGTATGTCTTGATGAAATGGGTACAGTAGTAGCAGGTACTTCCACTAGTGGTCTGTTCATGAAAAAACCAGGTCGTATCGGAGATTCTCCACTGGTGGGATCAGGTTTCTATGCAGACAGTGAAGTGGGTGGTGCTACAGCTACAGGTTTAGGAGAAGATCTGATGAAGGGATGCATTTCCTATGAAATTGTCAGATTGATGAAGGAAGGTCTGACTCCACAGGAAGCATGTGAAAAAGCAGTGAATGATCTTGACGCCAGTCTGAAGAAAAGAAGACAGGTAGCCGGTGATTTGTCTGTAGTAGCATTAAACAATAAAGGGAAATTTGGATGTGCTACTAATATTGAAGGATTCTCTTTTGCTGTAGCTACATCTGATGTTGAACCAGTTGTATATCTTGTTACACGTCAGGCAGATGGTCACTGCACATTTGAAGAAGCAAGCCAGAAATGGCTGGAAGAATATATGCGTGTAAGAATGGCACCGGTAGAAGAATAAAAGTGTTTCAAAGAGTATAATAGATATACATAGTATTATGTCGGATAAAAAGAGGAATTTATGGAAAGAATGATTGAGGTTTGCTGCGGATCTTATGAGGATGCCCTGGCAAGTTATAAAGGTGGGGCAAAGAGAATCGAATTAAACAGTGCTTTATATTTAGGTGGTTTGACACCGACTCTGGCTTCATTGATCCTGGCAAAAAAACATACGGATTTGAAGGTTATCACAATGGTAAGACCACGTGGAGCAGGATTCTGCTATACAGAAGCAGAATTTGAAACAATGAAAGTGGATGCACGATTGATGATGGAAAACGGAGCAGATGGTATTGCCTTTGGCTGTCTTACAAAAGAAGGCGAAATCGATGTGGAACAGACAAAGAAAATTATAGATATTATCAAAGAATATAACGGAGAAGTCGTGTTTCATCGTGCCTTTGACTGTGTTAAAGATGCAGATAAGGCTATGGAAACACTGATTGATCTGCATGTGGATCGTGTGTTGACAAGTGGTTTAAAACCTAAAGCAATGGAAGGTATCGACATGATTGCTCACCTGCAGGAAAAATATGGCGATAAGATACAGATTCTTGCAGGAAGCGGTATGAATGCGTCCAATACACTGGAAATGATGGAAAAAACCGGTATCTGGCAGGTACACAGTTCCTGTAAGAGCTGGAGAAATGATCCTACTACAAGTGGTGAACATGTCAATTACTGCTATGCACCGGTACCTCATGAAAATGAGTATGATGTGGTGGATGAAGATTTAGTCAGAAAGATTGTGAACAGTGTATGTTGAAAGAGCTGAATCAATATAAAGAATTTAGAAATCTGGTAACTCTTTGTGCGGTAATACTTTCTGGTTTTATGCAGGCAACCATTATTCAAGTTTTCATGAGACCTTTAAATCTTTTGAGCTCGGGTTTTACAGGTGTGGCTATTCTTGTGGAGAAGATTACAAGTACTTACTTTGGATTTACGTTTTCAACTTCTCTGGGTATGTTAGTTTTAAATATACCAATTGCTCTTTTCTGCTGTAAGAGTATCAGTAAAAGATTTACTTTCTTTTCCTTGTTGCAGGTAATCATAGCTTCTTTTTTCCTGAAGGTGATACATTTTGAGGCATTATTTGATGATCGTCTATTAAATATTATATTTGGTGGTCTTCTGTATGGAATGCAGGCAGTCATTGCCTTAAAAGCCAATGCTTCAACAGGTGGAACAGACTTTATAGCTTTATACATCAGTAATAAGAAGAACAAGTCTATTTTCAGTTACGTATTTATCTTTAATGCATGTTTATTGATTATCTTTGGCATGATGTTTGGCTGGGAAAATGCTGGCTATTCTATTCTGTTTCAGTTCATTTCCACTAAAACCATTGATACATTCTATAACCGTTATGCACGTATGACTTTGCAGATTACTACATCCAAACCAGATGCAGTCATTCAGTGTCTGATTAAAAACTATCGTCATGGATTAAGTCGTGTAGATGGTATCGGAGGCTATTCCGGAAGAAATATTTCTTTGATTCATGTGGTTGTCAGCAGTTATGAAGTGGGGGAAATGGTCGCTTTAATGCGTACTGTGGATCCTCATGTGATTGTGAACGTCATGAAGACGGAAAACTTCTATGGTGGTTTCTATCTGAAGCCTATTGAGTGAACCTCCCACCTTTACAGATGTAAGACATCATGTTTGAAGATGGGGCTTCTAAGCTAAACTAATCATAAGGAC
>CAKVIS010000032.1 GCA_934754415.1 uncultured Bulleidia sp. | reverse complement strand
AAAGATATCTCCTTTACTGAATGTATTATCCAGTACCAGAGATATCTTTTAAAGACGGGTTATGGTTGACGCTTACCAATTTCCTTCGGATTATGGATTAATGCCACAGTATTTCTGTCAAGTACTATTTGGCATAATTAGATGAAATTTCATTATCTTGTTGTTTTGACGTGAAACTATTTTCCTGCCAAAAAAAAGCGCTACACAACTTAATGTGTAACGCCTATATAAATCTCTACTTGATCAATGTCTTAACTTAATGACATTGGCGTTTGCTTCTCTTTGGGGAAATCTTAATTAAAAGATTTTTTAACTTCAGCAATAGCTTCAGCCAGTTTAGATGGATCTTTACCACCAGCCTGAGCCATATCTGGTCTTCCACCACCGTTACCACCACAGATAACTGCAGCTTTCTTAACGATATCACCGGCCTTTAATCCTTTTTCAATAGCAGCTTTGGAACTTGCTGCAACAAAGACCACTTTACCATCTGTTTCATTAGCAAGGAAGACAAAACCATCTTTCATCTTATTGCGTAATGTTTCAGCATATTTCTTCATTCCGGAACTGTCGCCGTCTTTCATCTGAAGAATCAGACAGGAAATTCCATTATGTACTTCAGCCTTGCTGATTTCACTTTCAGCATTTGCCATCATAGCTTTATTGTTAACATCCTGAATTTCCTTCTTTAACTGTGCATTTTCTTCAAGAAGCTTTTCAATACGTTCCTGAATAGCATCCCACTTCTTCAACTTCAGAAGTGCAGCTGTCTGCTTGAGATAATTTTCCTGATTTTTGAAGGAATCATAAGCACACATCTTTGTTTCACAGGTGATTCTTCTGATACCGGAACCGATAGATTCTTCAGAAACAATTCTGAAACTTCCTAAATCACTTGTGTTGCTGACATGAGTACCACCACAGAATTCCTTAGAGAAATCCCCCATGGAAACTACTCTTACAAAATCACCGTATTTTTCGTCAAATAAAGCAGTTGCGCCTGTCTTTTTAGCATCTTCAATAGAAAGTACTTCTGTAGTTACAGGTAAGCATGCATTGATCTTTTCATTGACAATACGTTCTACTTCTTCAAGCTGTGCTTCTGTAGGTTTTTCAAAATGTGTAAAGTCAAATCTTCCATATTCAGGACAGTTATAAGAACCAGCCTGAGCTACATGTTCACCCAGAACTTCTTTTAAAGCAGCCTGTAATAAATGTAAGGAGGAGTGATTTGCACGTGTCTTCTGACGAGATTCATAATCATATTCTCCATGTAAACTATCACCAACATGTAATGTACCTTCTACATTTTCAATGTGATGTAATGGCTGTTTATGAGGTGCTTTTTGTACATCTGTAACCTCTGCCTTAAATGTATCATTCCAGAGCTTACCTGTATCTGCACACTGTCCTCCACTTTCAGCATAGAAACAAGTTCTATCAAGAATTACTTCACCACAATCAGATAAGGAGTCCACTTTGACACCATCTTTAAATAATGCAATAACTTTGGAATTGCAGGAGGTATTTGTGTAACCTGTAAATTCAGATGGTTCTTCAAAATCCATCAGATCTTTACTTTGACCATGCATGGACTGTTCTGCACCTCTTGCAGCTCTTGCACGTTCTTTCTGTGCTTCCATTTCTTTCTGGAAACCTTCTTCATCCACTGTATATCCATTATCTGCAGCAATTTCCACTGTCAGTTCTTTTGGATATCCATATGTATCATACAGTTTGAAAACTACTTCACCAGGTAATACTTTTGCTGCAGCATGTTCTTCAAGAGCCTTGTTTAACAGATCTTCACCATTTGCAAGTGTTTTATGGAAAGATTCTTCTTCATTACGTACAAGCTTAGATACCAGATCCACTTTATCTTCTACATATCCATAGTAATCTTTCATATTATCTGCACATACCTGTACCAGCTGATACATGAAAGCCTCATCAATACCTAACTTGATACCATAGCGGACAGCTCTGCGTAATACTCTTCTTAAGACATAACCTCTGCCATCATTTGAGAACATTGCACCATCTGCAAGAGCAAATGTAACTGTACGAATATGGTCAGCAATAACTCTGTACGCCATCTTATATTCAGGTTCATCATAGCTGTGTTTAGCAAACTTTTCAGTTGCGTGAATAATAGGCAGGAACAAATCTGTATCAAAGTTTGTCTCACCATCCTGTAAGAAACAAACCAGTCTTTCAAGACCCATACCTGTATCAATATTCTTCTGTGGTAATTCCTTGTACTCACTTCTAGGCATTTCACCAGGTCTGCAGTCAAACTGAGAGAATACGATATTCCACAATTCGACATAACGGTCATTTTCCATGTCTTCAAAGAATAACTTTTCGCCGATATGTTCAGGATCATATTTTTCACCACGGTCATAGAATAATTCAGAGTCAGGTCCTCCAGGTCCTCTTCCAATTTCCCAGAAGTTATCTTTATTTCTGGAAATATGGGATTCAATCATTCCTGTTTTTACCCATAAATCATAGGCATCCTGATCATCTGGATAGACTGTAACATAAAGTCTTTCTTTATCCATACCAATCCATTCTTCACTAGTTAAGAACTCCCATGCCCAAGGGATAGCCTGTTCTTTAAAATAATCACCAATAGAGAAGTTACCTAACATTTCAAAGAATGTATGGTGTCTTGCAGTACGTCCAACGTTTTCAATATCGTTTGTACGAATACACTTCTGCGCATTGGCAATACGCGGACATGCAGGTTTTTCTGTCCCATCAAAATACTTCTTCAGTGTAGATACACCTGCATTGATCCAAAGTAATGTTGGATCGTTGTGTGGAATCAAACTGGCACTTGGTTCAATCATAAATCCTTTAGATTTAAAGAAATCCAAGAACATCTGTCTAATTTGATTACCTGTCAGATCTTTTTTCATAAAATTTCCTCCATAACAAATAAAAAAGTTCCTGTGATATGCACAGGAACGAATTATCGCGGTACCATCCTGATTCGTATACATACAATCATGTATACGCACCTTAATTATTTCTTTTAACGCAAGAATTACGGCATGTATTGCATGCGTCTCATGAGATAGCTTCATAAAGAAATGTATGTATAGACTTTCACCCGCTGCCTACTCTCTTATAACATAACTTTTCTTACTACTTATTCTCAATCACCGACATCGATATTCTAGCATAGTTATACCAAAATAAAAGAAAAAATTTCTCACGAAGATATGCATCTGACAGTTATTCTGTTTTGACCATCTATCGTATATGTAAATAGTGTTAAAGGCCATTTTCCCTCTGTCATACCTTCTACATCTTTAAAAATAATTGCATCTCCTTCAGTAAGCTGAGATAGTTTATTTAAATGAGAAGGATACTTATATCATTGTACAATCGTGACAATTAAGTTTTGATGTGCTTTCTAATAAGCTTAATTTATTTTGTATGATATTAATAAAGCATCATACAAAATATAGTGCTCAGAACGGAAAATCCAGACTATGATTCACATACTCTCTGGAGATTCTCTGTTGCAATGTCGTTGCCCTTTCATGTGCATCCAATCTTGTAACACCATGTATAAAAGCATTTAAAGATCCCAGAAGTACTAAAGATTTAGAGCATCTGGTGCAGGAAGTATATATCAGTTTTTTTTGCAACATAATCGTATGTGCAGTAGAAAACGGCATTATAACTACAGGATACTCAGAGCCCTGTGCCTTATGTACACTGATGCAGTAAGCTAATGTTAATGTATTCCAGTTTTCTGGTATGTATGCCACTAATGTTCCCTGGAAATCGACATATACAGTTGTCTGATTTGTATCACTTTCTTCTGCAGTGACAATTTCTTCAATGATACCAATATCTCCGTTAAAAACACCATCATCAGGCTGATTCTTTAACTGCAATACTTTATCCCCTTCTCTTAAAATCATAAAGCCATTCTTCACTTCTCTTTTATCATAGCTTTTAGGATTAAAGCATGCCTGCAATACACCATTTAAAGCATCTATACCACAATTTCCCTTATACATTGGAGAAATAACCTGTACATCCATCATCGAATAGTTTTTTTGTATGGCATCTTTGACAATCTGACAGATTAATTGCTGGACGTGGATTTCATCCACATCAAAAAATTTAACATCTTTCTTTAATACATCAAGATTCACATTTCCATCAATAATCTGATGAGCCAGAGTAATGACATCACTGCCATCTTTCTGTCTGTAGATATGTTTCAATCGTGTATACGGAATTGCATTAGAACTGATAAGATCTCTTAAAACACATCCCGGACCCACACTTGGTAACTGATCTTCATCTCCTAAAATACAGATTCTTCTGACTGTGGTACTTGCTTTGACAAGATTGTAGAACAACCAGCTGTCTACCATGGAAAACTCATCTATAATCAAAAGATCTGCAACAATTGGATCATCTTCCCCTTTAGCAAAGGTATTGCTATCAATATCCCAGCCTAATAAAGAATGAATCGTGGAACATTGTAAGTCAGTCACTTCCTTTAACCGTTTGCTGGCTCTTCCTGTTGGAGCAGCACAGACAACTTCACTGTCAGGATACAGAAGGGACTGCATATGGCAGATAGCTTTGACCACAGTCGTTTTACCTGTACCAGGACCACCAGTAATAATTTCCATTGGATTGTGAAATACAGAAATTATCGCTTCTTTCTGAATATCATCATATGTAATATTCAGATCATTTTCAGTCTGTTTCAAAGCATCCAGCACTTCCTGTTTTGTTCTTTCCTGTACTTCGAAGTAAGGAAAATGCGCTATAAATTTGGCAATACCAGATTCTGCCTGATATTGAGTAACGGGATAAATTCTGTCTTCTTCTCTGACAAGCTGGTTCTGCATAATACCTTGCTGTAAAAGATCATAGAAGTCGTAATCTATTCCACGTGCAATCTTTTTAAAAGAATCTTCCAGAATTTCTTCAAGTACATAAGAATCGCCAGAGCGTACACAAAGTGACATCGTCACAAAAGACAACAACGCCTGTAATCTTCTTGGATCATCTTTACTGAATCCAAGACTATACGCTACTTTATCTGCAGTTTTAAATCCAAACCCTTCTACTTCTTCAATAATTTTATATGGATTATCCTGTATCTTTTCCAAGGCAGCATCACCATATTTTTTATATAACAATTGTATTTGTGAAGAAGGAACACCATGTGATGTACAAAACTGTACAAGCTGTGAGAGCTTGGAATCCTGCCTTTTCATTCCAAGTCTTATACTTTCTCTTTGTTTCAAAGAGATAGGTACATCATCAAGTATTGAAGGATCATTACGTATGTCTTCAATACAGTTTTCACCAAGAGTCTCAACAACCATGGTTGCGGTTTTCTTTCCTATACCTTCAAATAACGAAGAAGAAAGATATTTTATAATGCCCTCTTTTTCCTGAGGTAATTGTTTTTCATAAGAAACAAAAGCAAACTGTACACCATATACAGGATGATCTACATACTCTCCATAAAAGATATATTCTTCATCCTCTTCCACAGTATCCATATACCCTGTCAAAGTCATAGATTTACCTTTATTCAGCACCTTGACTTTCATGACAGTGTAATAATTTTTCTCATTACGGAACAATATATACTGTACTCTTGCACTAAGCTGAATCAGATCTTCCTGCATGGGATCAACCTGCCATTACGTTGACTTTTTGCATGAGGTCTTCACCGTCTTTGAAAATCTGTTCAATCTTTCCACCGGCAATCATCACATCCCCATCATAGAACACTGCTTCCTGTCCCGGAGTAATGGAACGAATCTTCTGAGGGAAGTCTACTTTTAATGTGGTTTCATCCAGCCAGGAAATATGTACATCATTATCTGCCTGACGATATCTGAATTTTGCAGTACAATCCATTGGCAATTCTCTGTCTGCAAGAACATTAACCCCAGTAACAATACAGCTATCAGAGTACAGAAGATCCTGATATTCACTGTCAACTACGTATAATTCGTTCTTTTCGACATTTTTACCAACCACAAAGAACGGACCTATACCTCCGATATCCAGACCTTTTCTCTGCCCTATAGTGTAATACATTACACCAGTATGTCTGCCAACTACTTCTTTTGTAATCACATTGATAATCTTACCCGGTTTCATTGGAAGATAGTTACTTAAGAACTGTCTGAAGTTTCTTTCTCCTATAAAACAGATACCTGTACTGTCTTTCTTTTTTGCAATGGAAAGATGCAGTTCTTCTGCTATTCTTCTGACTTCAGGCTTATCAATTTCTCCTAATGGGAATAACACATGATCCAGTACTTTTCTGTTAATCTCTGCCAGGAAATAAGACTGGTCTTTATTACGATCATCTGCCTTACAGATTTCTGAAACTCCATTAGATCTTTTCATCTTTGCATAGTGCCCGGTAGCTACAGTATCAAAACCCTGTTCTTCCGCAAACTTCATAAAACTGTCAAACTTGATATATCTGTTACACAGAATATCCGGATTAGGCGTTCTGCCCTTTTTATATTCCTCAAGGAATGTTTTAAAAACATCATCCCAGTATTCTTTAATAAAATCAATTCTCAGCAAAGGAAGTCCAAGGCTGTCCGCAACAGATTTGGCGTCATTATAATCACTTTCCTGAGGACACACAGGATCATTCAAAGTAGGATTTCCATTGATATCTTCATTGGCAACACTGTCCCAGTTACGCATGAATGCACATGTGACATCATATCCCTGTTGTTTTAATAAATAGGCCGCAACAGCACTATCCACTCCTCCAGATAATCCAACCAATACTTTCTTCATGATTTTCCTCCCTTATAACAAAAGAAACCTTACGAAAAGGCTTCTATTCTTTATTTCCTTCACATCTCACATTGCCACATGCTTTATAATTCGGGCAATCCGGAGTACAGTGATCAACTGCAATTTTACGTAATTCACGAGGTACAAAAACACTGATTTCCTCTTCATCATATCCTACCTGAAAATTGGTTTCAGATAAAATAATTGGTCTTTTTAATACGCTCGGATTCTGTTTGATAAACTGTACCAGCTGCTCTGTAGTCATGGAATCAATATCCACATTACTGTCCTGAATAACCTTGGAACGTTTGGAAATAATATCGTCACTGCCATTTTCACTGCGTTTTAAAAGATACTTAATTTCCACATCATTGAGTAAGATCTTAAAAATATTCTTTTCTATAAAAGGAATATCACGATCCTTTAACCATTGTTTCACTTTTCTGCAACTTGCACATCCAGGGGAAGTATATACTACAATCATCGCCAGTCTCCTAACGGAGCATATTATACCATGTACTTCAGGAATAAAAATATATGGACAGCAAAAAAATTGATAAACACTGTGATTTAGAGTATAGTAATCATGCATAGAAAAGGTGCAGTTTCTTATACTTTCTGTTAAAGAGAGATAGGTCAGGTGCAAGCTATCCTGAAAGGTAAGAGTAACATTGGAGCCTTGGAGCATTACTATACACTAGTACGGAAGGTCCGTTATACCTAAAGAGATTTGTACACATAACAAATAAGATGGGTGGTACCGCGCAAACAAAGTCCTTGCGTCCCTTCAGAGAAAGGGACTTTTTTATTTATACGGAGGAAACCAAAAATGAAAAAAAGAATGTTATCAGGCATCAAGCCTACCGGTCAGTTACACCTGGGAAGTTACATTGGGGCATTAAAACACTTTGTAGAATATCAGGACGATTATGATGTATATGCATTTATCGCTAATCTGCATTGTATCACCGTTCCGCAGGATCCAAAAACATTACAGAAAAACCTGCAGGACTGTGTAGCTTTATACCTTGCATGCGGACTGGATCCTAAAAAAGCAACAATCTTCTTACAGACGGATGTCAAAGCACATGCACAGATGGGATATATCCTTTGTTGTCATACATATATGGGTGAACTGAACAGAATGACTCAGTTCAAGGACAAACAGGCAAAAGGAGAAAAAAATCTTTCCGGAGGACTTTACACCTACCCTGCTTTAATGGCAGCAGATATCTTGTTATATGATCCAGACTATGTACCTGTCGGAGATGATCAGAAACAGCATGTAGAATTAACAAGAGATATAGCTGAAAGAATCAATAACCGTTACGGAGAAATGTTTAAAGTTCCTGAACCACTTATCGCCAAAGTCGGTGCAAGAATCATGTCCTTAAACGATCCAACAAAGAAAATGTCCAAATCTGATAACAATGATAAAGGCTGTGTTTACTTACTGGATGATCCTAAAAAAGCACGCAAAAAAATCATGTCAGCAGTTACAGACAATGAAGCACACGTACATTATGATCCAGTCAATCAGCCAGGTATTTCCAACCTGATGCAGATTTTATCCTCCCTTTCCAACGACAGACCATTTGAAGATATTGAAAAGGAATTTGAAGGTAAAGGATACGGTGATTTCAAAAGAGCCGTTGCTGATGCTGTAGTAGATACTCTGGAAAAGATTCAGGCAAGATATCATGAAATTCTGGATTCCAATATTCTGGAAGAAGTACTGAGTGAAGGTGCTGCCAAAGCAAATGTAATTGCTGATGCAAAACTCGAAAAAGTACAGAAAGCCATCGGCATGGAAATCATTGATAAATAAGTATTTAAAAAGACGCACATGCGTCTTTTTAAATACCTAAAATTGCAGTAGCAATAGAGAAGTAAATCAGTAAAGATAAAGCATCGATAATGGTTGTCAGCATCGGAGAAGCGACGACAGCCGGATCAAGCTTAAATTTTGTCAATAACAAGACAAGTGTAGAAGCTACCAGTTTTGCAAGGAAAACGGCACATATAATTGTAAGACAAACTACTGCGGCAATATTGACAGTCAGACCATCAAATGTAATACATTTCAGGAAATTGGCAAGTGATAAAGTTAAACCACAGAGTAAACCAACTCGCATCTCCTTGAAAACAATTTTGAAATATTCTTTTGTAGTAACATCTCCAAGAGAAATAGCACGAACAACTTCGGTAGATGCCTGTGCACCGGCATTACCACCAGTATCCATCAGCATTGGAATATATGCTGTCAGCACAACAAACTTACTTAAAGCTGCTTCAAAACTGGTGATAATTTTCCCTGTAAAAGTAGCGGAAATCATTAAGAGTAATAACCATGGAATTCTTTTTTTCCATGTTTCAAACACACCAGTTTTTATGTACGGCTTATCAGATGGTAAAATACCTGCCATCTTATCCATATCTTCAGTTGTTTCATCCGTCATGATATCCATAACGTCATCGACTGTGATAATACCGACCATCCTGCTTTCCTTATCTACAACAGGTAAAGCAGTAAAATCATATTTTCTGAATATATTGGCAACTTCCTCCTGGTCGGTAGATGTCTGACAGGAAATGACATCGTCATGCATCAGATCACCAATCAGAGAATCTGCTTTATTCAATAACAAGGATCTGATAGCTACTGTTCCCAGTAATAATCTTTTTGGATTTAATACATAACATGTATCAATGGTTTCTGAATCCGTCCCAATTTCACGAATACGATCAATCGCCTGTAATACAGTCATATCTGCTCTCAGGTCTACAAACTCCACAGTCATGACACTGCCCGCTGTATCCTCTGCATACTTAAGCAGATGATTAATATCCGCACGTGTTTCAGGTTGTGCGTTCGATAAAATCTTCTTTACAACGTTAGCAGGCATTTCTTCCAGTAAGTCTGCAGCATCATCGGCATACAGGTTATCAATAACAATACCTGCTTCTTTTTCGCTTAACTGTGTAATGATATATTGTTGTGAATCATCTTCCAGTTGCGCAAATACATCTGCGGCAAGTTCCTTAGGGAAAAGACGAAACATCTTCAGCATGTCTTCATCTTCCATCTCTTCCATCGCCTTGGCCACGTCGAACACATTCATGTCCTGAGCAAGCCCTCTTACTGCAGCATACTTCTTGTTTTTTAACAAATTGCGAAACTGTTCTACATCCTGTTCTCTGATGTCTTCCATAGCAATCCTCCATTCAATGATTTTTCATGTTTATACGTACACAACGGTATCGGGTAACTACTACCTTCACTCATGAAAAACCACCTCCTTTCGTATTGCAAATACCTTTTTTATTATAATTATTCCAACGGTTTTTGGAAATAGTTTCCTATAATTCTTTCCGTATTGAAAATTGTAATAAACGCTTTAGGATCAACCGCCTTGACAGCATCAGTTACTTCTTTTAACTGATACGTATTAATAGTTGTCAATAACAGCCAGTGTTCCTGATCAGTATATCCTCCTTCACATTTGACTTTTGTAATACCATGACGACATGTATGGAACATAGCCTGGCATACCTCTTCCGGTGCATTGGTAATAATATGCAAAGAGGTCAGTCTGTATCTTTTATGCAGTTCATTAATAACCTGTGTGGAAACAAACTGGAAAATAATGGAATACAGAGCACTTGTCCATCCATAGGTTAACCCTGCAATACCAAGAACAATAGCATTAGCAGCCATAATATAATTCCAGATAGGTCTGTTAAACTTCATGGAAAAATAAATAGCTATAAAGTCAGTCCCACCGGAGCTGCCATTATTTCTTAAGGCAATACCAATGGAAGCTCCATTGATCAAACCTCCGAAAACTGCAATTAATAACATTTCATGTGTAATAGGTGCTACTTGAATCACTTCTGTAAAAAACGAAGTTAAAGAGAACCAAAGAAATGAATACAGGATAAACTTATGTCCTATATATCTGAAAACTACAACAGTAACAATGATGTTTAAAGTGAAGTAGATAACACCAAATGAAATACTGATTTGACAGTAAGTATCCAGAAGACCTGCGATCAATCTGGAAATCCCTGCAAATCCACTAGGAAATAAATTCCCACTTTTTACGAAACTGTTCATTCCAAAAGAATATAAAAAAGATGAAAATATCATAGCAAGAACATACTGTAAGTCCTTCTTTGTAAAATTCATCTTTTGAATATCTTCACGTACTGCATGTTTTAAAGTCATTTCTTTACCCCCAGAACATCCATCAGCGGATGTGAGTCATTATAGGAATGGATATGATCCATAAACTGTCTGCAACGCTTCATCTGATTCTTAATAATACGTATATCAACAGCAACCTCTATTTTACATCCATCAAAAAAAGAAACAACACTATTATTCTCATTCTTACTGTGCACATGATACAGGGTTCCATAATTAATCCATATGCAGTCTTCACGTTTTTCTGAAAACAGAGGAAAATATAAATGACTTAAAGCTTCGGAAATCAAAACAGCACCTTTCTGACAGGCACCGGTAATATATTTGAAAGCTTCCACCCTTCCTTCATAAGAACTGGCAAAATGCATGACAATGTCATTAAAATACACTACAGGTTTTACAGGTACGTATTCTCGATGATCTTTGAAAACCAGAACGGTTTTAGAAAGTGTATTGTCATAATACACCATGTGAGGAAACTGCATAGATTACTCATCACCACCACAACATGAGCCCCCTTCACAAGAACACTCACAGTTGTCATCCCCACAGAGAATCTCCAGAGCTCTAAAATCAATAGCTTTTCCTTCAATTTCTACTTTTGCACCCTTAGGCAGCTCTTTTACTCCAACAACAACTCTGGAGGGATAAGGTTCTTTAAACATGGAACTGTAAGCTTCATTCATCTTGTCATAGTCCTGCATATCTGTAAGATAAACACGCACATTCACAAGGTAATTGACATCCAGATCCACTTCATCTAGAATGGCATTCAAATTCTTTAAACATTGTACGGTCTGTTCATACACACCGCCATCAACAATCTGATTAGTAGATGGATCTACAGGCAACTGACCTGAAAGATACACATAATCACAAATTTTTAAAGCGCTGGAATACGGTCCGATTGCTTCAGGGGCATATTTACTGGAAAGACACTTTTTGATCATAGATTTTTCCTCCATCTATATCAGATATCATAGTCATCATCAGTATTGGCATCATCCTCATTAAGATCTGTAAGAAAAGAATAATACTTTTCTTCTCTTTCCTGTGCCTTTTTTCTGTGATTCTTATCAGACATGGAAAAAATCTGATAAAAACCAATAAAGGTAAACAGTACAAGAACAAATAAAGATAGATAATCACTTAACGATTCCAACATAGATATTCTCCAATCACATTATTCTATAAATGTCTTTCCTTGTCTATTCACATGCTCAATGTGTATGTTCAGGGTAATTCTTCAAAAAGTCATGTCCTTTGATGACTTCTTCTCTGGATAAACCTGCATATTCTTTTTGTCTCAATACTTCGTAGGTAACTAACGCTACACAGTTGGAAAGATTCAGACTTCTTGCATCTTTTACCATAGGAATACGAATCAAAGAATCCGGATGGTCTTTCAAAATATCCTTGGCAATACCTGTACTCTCTTTTCCAAAAACCAGATAAATATCTTCATCTGTCTCAGTATAGTCATAGGCATCCGGTGTTTTATCCGCATATCTTGTCACAAAATACATTTTTCCTGTATTTTCTTTTTCAAAAGACTCCCAGTCAGGATATGTTTTCCAGTTCAGTGCCTGCACATAATCCATTCCGGCTCTTTTTAAATGTTTATCATCAAGCTGAAATCCTAATGGTTCAATCAGATGCAGATGACAGTTAAATGCCATGCATGTACGCATGATATTTCCCGTATTTGCCGGAATTTCAGGCTCATATAAAACTACATGTATCATACACGTTTTCTCCTTTCTAACACTTCTAATACTATTCTGATAATCACTATGCCACTTAAAGTAGTCAGCATGATACGTAACACAAGATGAAAGAAGAAATCACCTGGAAACATATTGATCATCAAAGAGGTATTAGGGTCCAGCAGCCATAAATCATTTGTAAATAAAATCTCATGGAATGTGTACCAGAAACCCTCAAAGTCAGCTACCACCCAGATACCTGTCAGCATCAGAAATACAGCAATTAGCTGTGTACCATACTTTAATCCGAATTTTAAATTTCTCACACAAGATCTGCTGTTTTTGAAGAATAACAGTATCAGTAAAAGAATGCCGGCAATTCCAAATATGTCCCGCGCCATCATAGCGTGATGATACAGATTTCTTACATCAACCATATGTTCTTTTTCACGGTCATTGAACACTTCTCTCTCATCCCCATCAACTGTGGCATAAATTTCCATGGAATCAGTTCTATCCTCAAGATAGTCCAGTAGTATATCTGTAGATGCCATCAGATCTTTCATGGACATCTTCATGGCAGATGATGTATTAGCCTTTGCATATTCTTTCTGATAAAAAGATCTGTTAAAGCACCAGTACTGTACACTGCTCAGTAACATGCACAGAATCAGGCAGATGAAACTTAAAGTAGAAAGTACCTTACTTATTCCTTTCATCCATCCATGCCTCAAATCTTCTGATGGCTTTTCCTCTGTGAGAAATTGCATTCTTTTCATCTTTAGTCATCTCAGCCATAGTCTTCTGCAATGGTGCATAATACACAATAGGATCATACCCAAAGCCGTTTTCACCCTTTGGTTCTTTAGCAATCTCACAATCCACGATATCGCAGAATACCACAGGTTCTTCATTTGGTCTTGTGACTGCAATAGCACATGTATAATGACAATTACGATTGGATTCCTTCTCCATTCTTTCAAGAATCACTCTGTTTTTATAGTCATAGGAAGTATCATGACCTAAATATCTTGCACTGTGAATACCTGGTTCTCCTCCAAAAGCATCAATACTGAGACCGCTGTCATCAGAAATAGCTTCAATTCCATATCTGTCCGTAACAGACTGTGCCTTTATCACAGCATTTTCTTCAAAAGTAGTCCCGTTTTCTTCTATTTCAGGCATATCGGGAAAATCTGCAAGACTTTTTACTGTATATCCCATAGGTTCCAGCATTTCTTTAAATTCTCTGATCTTACCTTTGTTTGTACTTGCCACAACAATTTCTTTCATATTCTTTACTCCTTAATAGCCTTTTATATAATACTCAAAATTCAGATTTTTGAAATCAGCAATCTCTTTCTCCATCTCAATATCCATACTGCTTAATCTTCCCTGGTTCAGGACATACGGATCAATGTATCTTTTCTTTGCATGAATGCATAATGATTCAGATTCCTCAGAAGAACATTTTCTGATACAGGTAAAAGATTGAAACGTATGAAACTGTTCCAGCGCAATGGCATCTTCTGCAATATATTTTAAGAACTCTTCTTCTGTAGTATAAAAATCATTTCTTGTGCAGGTTTCTCTTTCCATCATTCCTTTTAAAATACGTGCAAGATATTCCATACCATACCTGTCTTCATCTGCCACATACACATGTGCACATTGCCACATAAATCTGCTGAACTGTCTTGCATATTCTACATGTTGAAACATTATCTCCTCTTCCCCATATTCATTCTTACCTACACAAAGATCAGTATAGATCGGTGCTATGTCATCCACTGAGGCAAAGCCATAATTCACCATATTACACAGTGTATATTCCAGTCGGTCAGCACTCAGTTTTGGGGTAGCATTATCTGCTATTGTATACATATGATAGTCCTGTACATCTTCTAAAGATATATTGTATTTTCTTAATATATCCATCAGCTTTTGATCCTGTTGAAGAATGTCACGAATCTGACTTTCTGTGTATTCCTGATGTTCATAATCGTGCATAAGAAAATCAATAACATGAGAAAACACTGGTGTACTGATATCATGAAACAAACCGGCAATACTTTGTTTTGCAGAATGCGTAAAGTGCTCAACAATCAATGCCACACCAATAGAATGCTGCAAGCGCGAATATGGATGAATCTTTAAGAATAATGGAAAAGAAGAGTATTGCATACCGCAATTCATATCCACACCGTCAATTCTTTGCAGAGAAGGGCATTGTATCAGCTCCCTCAAATACGCAGGTATATCAAATTCATAAATGTTATGTATATAGTTCCAGTCAGACATATGGATAGTATACACGAAAAAAAAGAGCCCCGCACTAAACGAGACTCTTCAGCAACCGTAATCAGATCAGGAAATACTTCAGGAAGAATACAACTGCTAATACATACATTAATACAGAAGATTCTTTATTCTGACCGACTAATAAGTGCATGATAACCCAGCTCATAACACCAAAAGCAATACCTTCGGAAATACTGTAAGCAAAGCCCATCATTGTGATGCATGCAAAGCAAGGAACAGCAACAATGATATTGGACCAGTCGATCTTTGCTACCTGCTGCATCATCAGGAAACCTACAACAATTAAAGCAGGAGCTGTAGCAAAGCTAGGAATTGTTAAGAACAATGGTGAGAAAACCAATGCCAAGATAAACAGAACACCTGTTGTGCAGGATGTCAGACCTGTACGTCCGCCTTCAGCAATACCGGAAGAAGATTCAACGAATGTTGTGATTGTAGATGTACCAAGGCATGCACCTACAGTAGTACCTACAGCATCTGCTAACAGAACACCCTTGATCTGAGGTAATTTGCCGTCTTCATCAAGCATATTTGCTTTAGAAGCACAACCGATAACTGTTCCTAAAGTATCGAAGATATCTACGAACAGGAAGGAGAACATCATAACCGTGAAATCCAGTGGATGTTCAGCAATGAAACCAAAGTCAAATTTAAACATTGTAGGAGCCATACTGGAAGGCATGGAAATAATAGCTGTTGGAATCAGAGAATAAAATCCATTTTCTGGATCAGGTACATATACACCAACTAACTGGCAAATCATACCTAAAATCCATGTGATTAAAATACCATACAGCATATAGCCTTTAACATTCTTATGCATCAAGAAGAAAATCAGCAATACACCAATCAGACATAGTAAAATTGTAATCCCCTGAGAATTGAATGTACCTTCAGCAATGGCTGTCTTAAATGAAAATAACCCAACTAATGTAGAGCTGTCTACAATAATTTTTGCGTTCTGTAAACCGATGAATGTAATAAAGAAACCAATACCTACAGATACAGCAATCTTTAACTGAGCAGGAATAGCATTGAAGATAGCTTCACGAATATTTGTCAAAGACAGCACAATGAAGATGACACCTTCACAGAATACTGCTGTTAAAGCCGCCTGCCAGGAATATCCCATGGAACCACAGATGGTATATGCAAAATATGCATTTAAACCTAAGCCTGCAGATAATGCAAATGGCTTGTTAGAAAAAGCCGCCATACAGAAACAAGCTACAGCAGAAGCAACAGCTGTTGCTGTTAAGATGGCACCTGCATCCATTCCACTTGCACTAAGAATAGATGGGTTTAATGCCAGGATGTAAACCATTGTCATGAATGTAGTTACGCCTGCAATAAGCTCAGTACGTAAGTTTGTGCCATTCTCTTTTAATTTGAATAACTTTTCGAACATGATGTTCCTCTCCTTTTGTCCTTAAGTAATCGTAAAAATAAAAAAAGCGTTATCCCCATAACGCATAAACAAAAAACATACTCATCGTAGTCAGCAAGTTATGGCAAGCTGGTAGAGACGTTTTCGCCTATCCGAAAACATATACGATATGTAGGACAAAGAGCATTATACAATTTCTCCTCTTTTTTTTCAATTTAATCCACCCATTTTTCACACAATTTGTTCAAAAAACGTCATTTTATCACATTTTTCTTCGTTTCAAGCACACAAATGCACCTAATACCATTGAAATCAACGCCGGATATGCATACTTTTTCATATTTGTATGAACTCCTGTCTGAACTGTTTGCGGTTCTTTTTCATCCATCATACGAATTACCTGTGTATGCCCTGTAGTTCCGTGTATTTCAAACAAAACAGGTTCAGCCACTTCATATCCTTCGGGTGCTTTTGTTTCTACAAGATAGTACTTTTTATCCGTTCTGACATATTGCGAAATATCTTCTCCCTTCAAGCTGTTTGAAGTGACAAAACTGTATTCTTTTACAAGCTCACCCTTTTCATTTTTATGAAGAGTATATGTACCATCTGTCTGCTTTACAGCTTCTACAATACATAGTGATGCACCTGCTAATGGATTACCTGCTTCATCTGTTTTTAAGGCAGTAATGCTTGCGAGTTCATCCACCATAGTGACTGTCACTGGAGTACCGTCATGGTATTTTGGGCATTGAAAAACAACATCTACACTCTGGTACACACCATTAACAATTTCTGTCTCAATCAATCGATACCAGTGAGACGCAATTAAAACATTCTGAAGGACATGAGCATTTTTATCGCTTGTCCATTCCTCTACCGTTTTTCTGTCCGTTTCATCAAACAGCATTAACTGCACCCCCTCTACCGGGTGATTTTCTTCATCTACTTTTAAGAAAGAAAATCTTGTCTGTGCATCCTTCATGGTAATCATCTGATTTTCCTTTCCTTCAACGGTAAAAGTAATATCTTTTGAAAAATAAAAACCATCCGGACTGATGGTTTCCTGTAGCACATAAGTTTTACCTACCTCAAGATTACGGATGTAATGTCTTTCAGAGGTTGTATCCCATTCATCCATAATCTTTCCATCTGTATCTTTTACAATCAGATGTGCCCCTTCCACAGCGTTTCCCGATTCATCTGTTTTATAAACAGAGACCTGTGTATCATACATATCTATTTCTCTGTTTTCCTCAGTTGTAGTAAAAGAGATATCTTCTGCTCTGGTATAACTTGCAGGCGTTTTCACTTCCCTTAAAGTATAGCTGGCATTCATCTTCAATCCGCTTACTGCATGAGGGATATTAGTGCTGATCCAGGAATCCACAACCTTTCCACTCTTATCTATAACTTCAAGAGTTGCCCCCTGCAACATTGCTTTTGTCTCAACATCCTTTTTACTAACCTTTAGCTGATAATTGTTAAAGTTAAAATGATGTAAAGTTTTGGAATCAAGTGTAAAGCTTACAGGATCCATAGTGACATAGCCTTCTGGGGTGCCTGTTTCATAAATAGTATAGGTTTCCCCTGCTTCCAGATGAGAAGGATAGTATGCTGCTGTATCTGTAGTAAAACTTTCAACAACTTTCTCGTTTTCATTGCGAATTTCAAATGTTGCTCCTGGAATGTAGTTACCTGAGACATCTTTCTTTTCAAATGTTACAGGGACATCTTCCATTGTCAGATAAATATCCTTATTTTCTGAAGTTGTAAATTGTATTGGCTTTGCCTTAGCATATCCTGAAGGAGGACTTACCTCTTTCAAAGTATATGTCTGATTTTTCTTTAAACCGCTTACTGCATGATACATATCTGTACTGATCCAGGAATCTGCCACTTTACCATCTTTATCAGTAACCTCTAAAGAAGCTCCTTGCAGCATATCTTTTGTTTCGAGATCTTTTTTACTGATTTTCACCTGATAATCCACAAAACTGAAATGATAAGAGGATTCTTTATCAATAGTAAAAGTCACAGGTTCCATAGTGACATAACCTTCTGGTGTACCAATTTCATATATCGTATACGTCTGACCATACTCTATATGTAATGGTAAAAACGCAGATGTACCAGAAGTAAAACTTTCTATGACATCTCCCTTAGTATTTCTGATTTCAAACTGTGCACCTTTAATGCACTTTCCAATGGAATCCTTTTTCTCAAAGGTTACAGGAACATCTTCCATTGTAATGGAAATATCTTTACCTTGTACTGGTGTAAAAGTAACTGGTGCTGCTTTTGCGTACCCTGCAGGCACCTCTGCCTCTTCTAACGTATATGTTTTATTTTCTACAAGATTGGATACATAATATTTTTCTTTTGTTGTTCTGAAACTGTCCACAACATTTCCTTCTTCATCTTTCACCTGTAATAATGCATTCTCTACAGGTTTACCAGTTTCTTTATCAATTTTCAAAACACTGACACGCATATCCGTTATTTTAAAGACTGTATTTTCATTATTAACGGTTACTGTAACTGGGCTTGCAAGAACAAAACCGGCAGGTGCCTGAATTTCTTTAATGGTATACTCGCCGTTTTGAATTCTGAAAATATACGGTTCTCTTCCTGTTGTAAAAGTATTGACTATACGGTTACCCTGCAGTACCTGCAGAATAGCGCCAGATATATCCAGCTCCTCACTGTTCAGTTTATGAATAGTAACATTTGTACCAGGCGCAGTAAATTCAATCTCTCCGCCATATTCTTTTGTTCTTCCCAATGTCTGATACCCAACCTGCATGCCATTGTTATAGCCATATAAAGGTGTTCCATAGGGCGTTTGAATTGGATCGGTATACATGGATACAGTTACCTTTCCTGCAGTCTTATCCATATTGGTAATCGTTGCATGATATGTATGATAGATTGGAGCATACATACCATACACACTGATATCAGCAGTTGGTGCAATATATCCGGGATTCAAACAATGTAAGATTACCTCTCCACTGGTAAAAAGATCCGCAAAAGGTCCCAGTCCTCCGTCAATGTAATCCACATGAAACTCTTCAGCATAAATATCCGCATTATTTGTAGTCAGTCTTCCTGTAAAAGTATCTCCTATATTATGTTGTAATAAAGACTCATAGGAAGAAGCTTTAGGTGCTCTTCTTATCTTACTTGCAGACGCAGTATTCTGATGATAAAAAGATTGGCTTTCTTCTGAAGTACCAAAGGATATCTGTACAAGCTTTGACTGTTCCATTGTAAAAGTCTGTTCAACCGTATCCACAGACTGCATGGCAATAAGCTCACCTGTACCATCTTCATTCTGACAGGAGAAAAAGCTCACTTCATACTCTTCATCAGGAATCGCCCTGATAGTTAAAGAAGAGGCAGTGTCTATCTTTTGAACAACTGCCTCTCCTTCCATAACCATTTCCATCTCCTGGTCTCCCTGTTGAATCAGAAGCGTACCATGCCCATCAGCAATGATGGTCATAGAAGTATTTTGCTGTTCTGCGCCAACAGGCAGTACAGACAACGACAAAAGTGCTGCAAGAGCACATGTATGTTTTTTCATGTCAAACCCTCCTTTTCCTTTGTATATACATGAAAAAAAAGAAATGAGGTCTCCCTCATCTCTTCACACTACCATTGTAATCGCTGTAAACCAATGTGCAACTAACAACCTCCGCCATTTTCACTCAGAGTTAAAAAAAGCACACCTTTTCAGCAATGTCATTAAGTTAAGACATTGATCAAGTAGAGATTTATATAAGCGTTACACATTAAGTTGTGTAGCGCTTTTTTTTGGCAGGAAAATAGTTTCACGTCAAAACAACAAGATAATGAAATTTCATCTAATTATGCCAAATAGTACTTGACAGAAATACTGTGGCATTAATCCATAATCCGAAGGAAATTGTAGGAGGAAAATTTACATGTCTACAATTTCTAACCATAACTATTTCTATTCCCTTTCAACGATTCGTTCTGCTCTTGAAAGAGCCATTTCTTCTGTCTCTGATAATATCTCCTGCTATTGTGCTGATCCAGTATCCGATTTTACCAGAAACAGAAAGCTTAACTGTTCTGATCTTATTCATTACATTTTGCATTTATCCAATAAAACCATTCAGTCTGATATGATGAATTATTTTTCTGACATTGAGGATATGCCATCCGCATCTGCTGTCTCTCAACAACGATACAAATGCAAACCTGAGGCATTCAAAAGAGTGTTTTCACTATTCACTTCTTATTTTACAAACTATAAAACATACAATGGCTACTATCTTCTTGCATGCGATGGTTCTGATATCAACATCTCTCACAATTCCAAAGACAAGACGACATATCACATCAATACATCTGCAACCAGAGGATACAATCAGCTCCATCTCAATGCACTTTATGATGTATTAAATGGTATCTATGTAGATGTGAATATTGATACAGCTGCTAAAACACATGAATGTGGTGCACTTGAAGAAATGATTGAAAATCATCAATATCCACAGAATTCCATCATTATATGTGACCGTGGCTATGAAAAATACAATCTGATGGCATCATGTATTGAAAAGAATCAGAAATTCATCATTCGTGTAAAGGATATTCATAGTAACGGAATACTTTCTACAATGCATTTTGAAGATACTGCTTTTGATACGCATATCACTAAAAGAATGACATATCTTCAGACAAACGAAACAAAAGAGAATGAAGTATATACACTCCTTGTAAATGCCAGTGCACCGTTTGATTATCTTCCAGCAGATCATGACTACTATGAAATGAATCTTAGAGCAGTTCGTTTTAAAATCACTGATGATACATACGAATGTCTTTTGACCAATTTATCAGAAGATGAAATGACATTTGAGGAATTCAAAGAAATCTATCATTTACGATGGGGTATAGAGACTTCTTTCAGAGATCTGAAATATACAGTTGGCATGTTGTATTTCCATTCTTCCAACCAACAACTTATCCGACAGGAAATCTATGCCAGTTTGACGTTGTTCAACTTCAGCAGGATCATCATAAATAACACTCCTCCAGATCAGAAGGAAGAATGGAAATATCATTACAAAGTCAATTTCAAAACTGCACTGACAAATATTCGTCTGTATCTTGATGGGAAACTAACTGAAGCGGAATTGGCGAAAAGAATAAAAAAATTCCTGAGCCCAATAAGGCCAGGAAGAAAATACAGTCGCAATGTGAAGGCACAGTCCAGCAAGACATCTTCATACTATGCGGCTTAGCGACATAAGTATAAGTCTGTTGTCGCACAAAAACAAGTGATTAAAAAATCCTCTGATGACAGAGATGTTTTTGTCGTACAAAAAATCCAATGTAAACAGCTCAAACAGCAACAAAGCCAAGGAAAAAGCAATCTGTACATAGACTACTATCCTTAGCTTTAGTATATTTTGTTAATTCTCAATGATCATCAGTGCTTAACTTAATGACATTG
>CAKVIS010000031.1 GCA_934754415.1 uncultured Bulleidia sp. | reverse complement strand
TGATGAAGCACCTCTGTTAATTTTTTAATCTCTGAAACTGTCAGCCTATTGTACTTGACAAGGAGATCACTTTAGAAAGTGCTTTCTTTTTTTTGTTTACAATGAAAGCGCTTCAGAGTTAAAATTTTTCTAAATTATCTTGGAGGAGTGAATATGGCAAATGTGGTTTTAGAAGCAAAACACATGAAGAAAGTATATAATGCAATGACTTTAAATGCCTTTGAAGCATTACATGATATTAATTTTCAGGTGGAAGAAGGGGATTTTGTAGCTATCATGGGACCGAGTGGTTCCGGTAAATCTACCTTTATTAATAATATATCTACGATTGATATTCCTACAAATGGAACTGTATTGATCAATGGTAAGAATATACGTACGATGGGTGCTAATGAAATCGGTACTTTCAGATCTAAGAATCTGGGATTCATTTTCCAGGACTTTAATCTTCTGGACACACATACGCTGTATGAAAATATGGCCATGCCTATGGCACTGGCGCATAAGTCCAAAAAAGAAATAGCACAGAGGGTAAAAGAACTGGGAGATACGATGAATATTACACCGTTTTTAAACAAGTACCCGTATGAGTGCTCTGGTGGTCAAAGACAAAGAGCGGCTATCTGCAGAGCTCTGGTCAATCATCCAAATATTATTGTGGCAGATGAGCCTACAGGAAATCTGGACAGTCAGAACAGTTCTGAATTAATGCATATCTTTGAAGAACTGAATAAAGATGGTGTCACAATTGTCATGGTAACCCATGATCCTCTGATTGCCTCCTACTCTTCCAGATTGATATATATCAAAGATGGAAATATTGAGACTGTGAGGGAAAGAGGAGAGATGGATCAGGATACCTATTTCCAGAAGATTGTAGAGATCAACAGTGCTGAATCCAGGGAGATTATTACAAAATGATTTTCCATGATGCGTTAGGATCTTTAAAGAATGACTTCTCCAGGTCGTTCTTCTACTGGCTTACTTTCTTACTGACCACTACGTTTTCTGTTTTGTTTTTCAGTGTGGCATCTCAGGAAGAAATTGGATTTACTCTGATTCATGCGTCCAATGATGTCTCTACTACCATTACTGTCTTTTCTGTAGTCATTTGTATGATTGAGGTGTTTTTTGCCAATGACTTCTTTATCAAGACAAAATCCAAGGCACTGGCCATTCAGCTGATCTGCGGAGCAAAATTTGTTCAGCTTGCAGAATATCTTTTATGTCAGACCTTTATTCTTCTGGCTTTGGCCATTCCATGTGGTATCTTGCTGGCTCTGGGACTGATTCCTGTAACCAATACAGCAATTTCCGTGTACCTGCACTCTTCTTTTAACATTCAGATCAACAGTACGGCAATTATCGGTACGGCATTTGTGGTGCTGACATTGATTTTCTGGACAACCTATCTGAATATGGCTTTTGCCTACAGAAATAATGCAAGTACATTGTTAAATGAAAGATCTGTATTAACAGGACTGTCTTCTTCTTTGCTGGCAGGACTTGGTATCAATAAAATTGAAAATGTGAAAAAAGCAGTAAAGATTTTGCAGGGAATCGGCAGTATTTTCTTATTTATTGCCCCTTTGGCTTTTATGTTCAGAAGTCCGGACAACATCTTTGTCTTATCTCTTGCGTCCATGGCTGGATTCTTGTTTACAACGACCACTGTGGTGATTCCGGGTATCAGTAAATTACTGAAAGATTGTTGTATTCAAAAACCTGTAGCTCTTACATTTCTTGGCTTTTTAAGAACAGATATTCGTATTATGCGCGTCAATGTCATTTTGCTTGTATTGAGCTCAGTATTGCTGATATCCACACTTGTGACAGGTTGTGATACGGCAATGTTGATGATGATGGTATTGCTGAGTTATATAGTGATTAATATTCTGTTATCTCTTGCAGTCATGTTCAAGTTTTCTACAGATATTCTGAACAGAAAGAAGTACTTTATGACAATGGATCAGCTGGGATACTTTAAAAGAGATCTTAATGGAATTATCTTAGCTGAAACAACAGCCTTCTATGTTTATGTTATCTTCAGTGCATTAATACCTATCGGGTTTATCTTTGCCTTATTAAGTATGCGTGGAATGATGGAAACAGTTGTGATTGTATTTTTGATTGGCAGTTTCCTGGTGCCGATGCTGGTATGTTACCTTGTGACATTACTGTACTATTTCAAAACTGTAAAAGTAAAAAAAGAAAGGTGAGGCATGTATGCTTCACCTTTTCAGATGGTTTCAAATAAAGCTTTGAAGGTATCGAAGTCTTTGGCAGACAGTAACTTCTGGGATATTTCTGCATCCTGCAGGATATGGGCTATTTTGGTATATAACCATGGATTGGAGATACCATTATTACATATCATGAATACGAGCTGTACCTGCTTTGTGTCCCATAAGATTGGCCTGGACAGTCTTGCAACAGCCATAAAGCTTGGAATGTTTTCTGTATGTAATGGATGAGGAATGGCAATTCTGTTATCCAGTTCTGTACTGGATAAAGCTTCTCTGTTTCTGATCTGTTCTAAAAAATCAGAAGGAAGTGCAAATGCCTGATGAATACGGTCACTCATCTGACAAAAAACATCCTCTTTATTTTTGGCATCCAGGTCAAAGAATAAATCTTTTCGGAGTATGACAGTTCCCATGACTTTGGAATGCAGTCTGTTAAAGGCCTTTGCGACGGTATCTACATCTTTTTCATTCATAAATGGAGAAATATTGACAGTACCCTGAGGTAAGCCGTCTAAAGTATCTGTGGTATTTAAAATGAGATGGAAGTCTGTATACGTGTTATTGAGCTCCTGTAAAGAAGAGGTGAATACTACTTCGTTAACTTTCTCTTTGAAAGTGTGAGACAGCTTATAGCTTAACATATGGAAAATGCTGGAAGCTTCTTCACAGTACACCAGTACGTTATATTTGATGGATTCGATTTCCTTGCGTTTTTCAAGAGACAATTGCAGATGTAGTGCAAAGTAAGAGATTTCTATTTCATTGACGACATAGCCTTTGTCTTTCAGGGAAGATAATCCATACACAGCTAAATCATAGGCATAGGGAAACTCGGTTTTGATATTGTTTAATTCACTTTTCTCAATCTGCATATCGTTTTCCAGTCTGGAGATGAAAGGAACGATATGATTTAACAGACTTGTCCGTAATTCTTCATCATTAAAGAAGTCTTCATCCGCAAACTGCAGGATATTTCTTAAGAAACGATTATAGAACAACAGTGCTTTTTCTGAAATGGAAACGTGTAACTGTTCATGACCATACAGTCTTTGCTGACCGCTGATGTGTGTAGTAAGGTAGACAAGTTCATTTTCTGAAAGATGGATGTTTAATGTGCTTTCCAGTTTTTTACTGATCTGTAATGCTGCAAAGTATTCTGGTTTTGCTTTGATTTTCATGACTTTATAGGCATCGTCCAGCTGTATGGTGTTATGTGTTTCAATACGGTTAATGGCAATCAGAACATGTAAGGTCAGAGAGTTAATACTTTCAGAAGAGACGGAGATATTGAAGTGTTCCAGCATTTCAGCAATAGTTCTGTGAATAATGTCTGTTGCGTTTTTGCTTAAACGGGTATTTACAAGATTGGTGGTGATATAGGAGGAGGCTTTGCATTCATGAGCAATACATCTGCGTACAGCAGGCTCTTCTCCTGTAATCATATAGCCGTGAAAATGAGAGTGCTGAATCTTCAGGGCATACTTTTGAAGGACAGGATGAAGCTCTTTGATGATATTTCTTGCAAGAGACGGGGAAATGCTGATTTCCTCAGCAAGATCATAAATGTTAATGTAATCATCTGTCAGAATTAATCTCATCAGTACATATCTTTGCCGTAATACAGGATCATCCATGTATCGAGTATCACTTTGTGCGGAAAGAAAGGCATTGAATGCGGCACTGTCATGAACAACAATGTAGGAACCGACTCTTTGTTTTGTCATGATAGCAGCTCCATGATCTGCCAGTATGTCTTTTAATACGTTTAAGTATTTCTGAACAGTTTTCTCAGAAACTCCAAGGGTAAAGGCAAGCTGTTTACCGGAAACTGGTTCAGTTTCGTTCAGAAGTGTTGTCAATAATTTCTCATCAATTCTCATATTTACCAGTATACCGTATAATGAAAGAGTGTTCATAGAAAGAATAAACGTATTTTATTCCTTTTTAAAAAGGTAATTCTTTGCGTCTTAAAAAAACGAAAATTGGTATAAAAGGAGTGTAGAGAGGAGTTATGAAGAAAAAAACGTACATTTTGTTAGTGTGTGCGGGTGGTAATTCTACCAGCTTACTTATGCATAATATGCAGAAACATCTCAAAGAAGAGGAAGACTGGTATATAGATGCGGCAGGCTATGATGCTTTGCCGACAATCATTGGAAAATATGATTATGTGTTAGTGGCACCGCAGGTAAGATTCAGAACACCGTACATTGAAACACTGGCAGAGCAGATTGGTGGAATTCATGTGCTTGAAATTCCTCATGATGAATTTGCCTCGTGTGATGGGGAACGTATTAACAATCTGATTCGTCATTATCATGACTCTGAATTTACAGACATCGAAAGGGGAAAACAAACTATGTCTGAAAACGCAAAGTCAAGTACTTTCATGGACAAAATGTCCAACTGGATGATGGAGTATCTTGTGCCTGTGGCTAACAAGATTGGTAATCAGCGTCATCTGGCATCTGTAAGAGACGGTCTTACAATTATGATTCCTGCAACAATTATTGGTGGTTTTGCAATTTTACTTGCTGTACCTCCAATTCCTGCAACTATTACAGAACCTTCCAATTTCTTCTATGCATTCTTATTGGCATGGAAGGCATGGGCTGGTGCTAATTCTGCTATCCTGATGACACCATATAATCTGACAATCGGTATTATTTCTATCTATGCGGTATGTGGTGTATCTTATATGCTTGCAAAGCATTATAAGATGGATGGATTGAATAACATGATTTCTGCATTGCTGGTATACCTGGTTATTTCCGGTGCACTGGATCTTGCGAATGGTTCCATTACCGTTTCACGTTTAGGTGCCGGTTATATGTTCTCTGCTATGATCGTTGGTCTTCTTGTGGTGGAAATTACAAGAATGTTTGATAAGTACAATATCAAGATTAAATTACCTGACAGTGTACCTCCAAATGTAGCAGGTCCGTTCAACGTATTGATTGCATTAGGATTCAACGTTATTTTCTTCTCCGTTGTCAATGCCTTACTGACATCTATGACTGGTGGTGGTATTCCTGATCTTATCTATGCGGTATTTACACCTCTTATGAAAGCTACAGGCTCTCTGCCTTCCATTCTGATATTGAACTTCCTTGCAGCATTATTCTGGTTCTTTGGAATTCACGGAAACAATATGATGAGTGCAGTTGTTACTCCTATTACTACAGCAGCAATCGCCGCAAATGCTGAGGCTATGGCAGCAGGTGCTCCACTTCCTTATATTTATGCAGGCGCAATTACTACTGTGTTTGGTGGATGGTTAGTTGGTAATAATGCCATGAACCTGTGGTGTCTGTTATTTGCAAAGTCCTCCCGTATCAAATCTCTTTCCAAAGTTGCGGCTGTTCCAGCATTCTTCAATATTGCAGAACCATATATCTTTGGTTTACCTACAGTATTGAACCTGTACAACTTTATCCCTGCAATGATTTGCCAGACATTAAATATTACAGTTTACTATTTCCTGGCATCAGCAAATATCGTTGGAAGAGCTTATGTTACACTGCCATTTACATGTCCTGCAGTATTACAGGCATTCCTGGCAACTGGTGGAAATGTGGCTACAGCAGTTCTTGCTCTGGCATTACTTCCTTTAAATATGCTTATCTTTACACCGTTCCTGAAAGCATATGATAATTCCTTACTCAAAGAAGAAAAGGAAGCTGAAGCTAATAAATAATCAAAGAATTCTGAAGAGGACGGCATGTCCTCTTTAGTTATATTGGAGGCTATATGGAGTTTTATACAAAAGAAACTGTGACTGAACATATTCTTCGCATTCGTCCTTTCTGGAATGATGCCTGTATGTACTATGTGATGGGTGAAGAAAGAGATTTACTGATAGATACAGGATATGGATTTGGAGAACTGAAAAATTATGTAGATGCGCTTTCTGACCATGAATATGATGTGGTGCTGTCACATGGACATCTTGACCATGCAGGTGGATGTGGAGAATGGGATGAGGTATACATTCACCCGGCAGATATTGCTCTGTATCAGGAAAAAGGTACAGTGCCTGCAAGAAAAGAGTTCTTAAAAAGCTTTGTAAAGAATATTGAAAAGTATCCGGAAGATATGTTTGTACAGATGTATACACATTCTTTTAAGGATTTACAGGATGGTATGGTATTTGATCTTGGTGGAGTACATGTGCAATGTATCGGTGCACCAGGGCATACAAAAGGAATGATGGTTTTCTATGTGGCAGAAGACAGAACCATTCTGTTTGGAGATGCCTGTGGTGTATTTACCTTATTTATCTTAGATGAAGCTACTTCACTTGAGGAATACGTGAGTACATTACACAAACTGAAATCGTATGAATCTGAGTATGATCGTATTTTGCGTCAACATGGAACATGTGAATCACCAAAAGAATTACTGGATGAAGATATACGTATAGTACAATCTATATTGGATAAAACAGATGACCATCAGCCGTTTGAGTTTCATGGAACCCCTTGTTTTATTGCAAGAAAGTTAAATGAAGCAGGAAAACGTGCAGATGGTAAAGAAGGTAATGTGCTGTATGTAGAGGATAAAATCTACAGGAAAGGATAAAAAAAGAATATGAAAATTCAGGAAGTGATTGATCGTATTAAGAAGTACTCCAGAGGAGTAAGTGAAGATGGAACACCAATCAATGATGAAACAACCAGAGATCAGGTGTTGTTTGGAACTACAGATAAAGAATGTACAGGTATAGTCACTACATGTTTTGCCTCTGTGGAGGTAATCCGGAAGGCAAAAGAACTTGGCGCAAACCTGATCATTTCTCATGAAGCGTTATTCTGGAACCATGGAGATCATACTGACTGGCTGGAAGAAGATCAGAATAAGGTATATCTGAGAAAGAAGGCGTTATTACTGGAAGATGGTATTACCGTATGGAGAGATCATGATTATATTCATTCCGGATTACCAAATGGAAAAGGTGGATGGTATGATGGTATTTTCAAAGGATTCCTGTATGAAACAGGATTGCTGGAAAACTATGTGCCTAAAATCGGTTCTTCTGTGCAATACAGAGGGATGCCTCTGGAATTGAGATTTGAAAATGGTATTACTGTTAAAGATCTTGCAAAGAAAATTATTGATGGTGCAGGACTGAACGGTATTCGTACTATTGGTAATCCTGATACAGTGGTGCATAAGGTGGCGATACCTATGCATCAGATAGGATTTGCAGATAAACAGACTATCTCTGCAATCAATAAAAATGACATTGACTGTCTGATTACGATGGAGTTGATTGACTATACTACTAACGAGTATATGAGAGATGGAATGATGCTGGGTGATCCTAAAGCTATTCTTGCCGTAGGACATTTCAATGTGGAAGAACCGGGTATGAAGTATATGCTGCAATGGCTGCCTGAAGCTTTAGAAACTTCAGACATTCCGATGACCTATGTACAGTCTGGAGATATGAATACATTTATTCTGAAGTGATGTGCTGTGCACATCGCTTTTTTAAATCATAATTGTTGACAAATCAACAAATGACGCATATACTCACAAATGTTGACTTATCAACAATTGTGGTGAATACATCAGACAGGAAGGTAATATGAAAGTATTTAAAAAAGTATTAATAATTGTATTGAGTGTGATTCTTGTGGCTGTGACAGGCATATTTGCACTATGGCATAATGAGATTGCGACTGTAGCTTCTATTACAACCATTATTGATCAGGATCTGTCTCATGATGATGGATATACATATGAGATGAATGTGTCCGGTGAATATTATTTTGACGATTTCTTAAAGCAGGGCGGAGTTTCCAGTGATGAGGAACTGATTCAGTTTATTACAGGCAATATTACGAAGGGTGTTATACCAATGACTATTCAAACAAAGGAAATTGCCTGTTCCTCGTTTACTGCCTGGACAGAAGATCAACAGTTTGTGTTTGGAAGAAATTATGATTTTGATGAAGCAAATACAGCGATTGTGCATACAAATCCAAAAGGCAGACATGCCTCTGTTTCTACTATAGACTTACAGTTTCTTGGCATTGATGAAAAAAATGGTATTACAGGTATCAAAGAAAAAGCATTATTACTGGCAGCACCATATATTCCTTTAGATGGCATCAATGATGCAGGGGTAGCATGTGGTATTTACATGACCTATCAGGGAGATCCGACGATTCCAACAAATCAGAATACAGAGAAACCGGATATTACTTCTACTACACTGTTACGACTGATTCTGGATTATGCGGACAATGTGGAAGAGGCAATTGAACTGGCTTCACAATATGATATGCATGATTCTGCAGGTACTTCCTATCATTATATGGTGGCAGATAAAGAAGGAAACAGTGCTGTTCTGGAATGGGCAGGTAACAGTGATGTCACGGATAATGATGGCAGCCAGAGAGAGTTTAAAGTGACAAGAAATACACAGCCATACCAGGTAGTCACAAACTTTATCTTACAGTCTGACTATTATCCATCTATGGATGAGGCAAAAGGGTATGACAGGTATGCCTTTATAACAGATAAACTGGCACCAACTGATGGAATTATCGAAAATGAGCAGGCTGCCATGGATATATTACAGGGTGTAGGAAGAAGAACCTGGGTTGTAGAAGGAGATAAAACCAAGGGTACTACAGTGCATAGTGCAGTATATAACTTAACCAATCTGACAAGTTACTGGATTGCTAATGAACATTGGGACAGTCCTGAACATACATTGCATTATAGTTTGAAATAAAGTATGTTGTACTAAAAAAACAGCGTTATTTTTGCGCTGTTTTTGTTTTCTGCTTCTTTTGTTGTTTCAGGAGCTTTTTCTCTTCTTTTTCCTGGCGTTTCTGAGCTTCCATCTGCATGCGTTCTATAACTTCCGGATATAACAGTGTATATGCTAACCAGAATGGTTCTCCCTGGATGAGTTTTTTGATCTGGTGATAATCTTTTGTCAGAAACCCTGCTCCTGCTTCAGAAAGAGCTTCTGTTCTTTCCGGGTGAGAGACAATACCAATGGTGAAGGCACCTGAGGCAATACCTGCAAGAATGTTGCTGGCGGAATCGGTAATGAAGATACAGGATTGTGCATTGGCTAACCTGCAGGCTTTGAGTATGGCATCACTTCTTTCTAGATTATGCCCGGCTGTACCGATAATGATATCGAAGAATTCAAATATGCCAGTATGCTGTAACAGATCTACAATGATATTTCTGTCTCTTGCTGAAACAATGCCAATGGTATATTCTTTACGCTTTAACCACTGTAATAAATCTCTTACTCCGTGCATTGGCTGAATCATATCAATCAGATGAGAAGACTGGTAGGTGTTGTACATCTGTAAAGCCTTCATGGTATCTATTTCAGGTAAGTATTTTTCAAAGACCTCTTTTTCTGAAGAACGTAAGATTTCCTGCTCGTTTTGGGACTGTAATTCCATGCCGTTTCCAAGCTTTTCAAATACGTGACGATAGGTGGCAAGAATTGCCGGTTCTGTATACATCACTGCACCATCAAAGGAGAAGAGTATGAATGGTTCTGCAGTGTCTGTCTTGATATTTTTGGCAGTATTGAGTTTCTTTGGCATAAAGAGATCTCCTTTTACTATTTTTCTAAGTTCATTGTATCACCTTGTATAGGTACTTTTCATGAGTTTGTGGTACACTTTACGGGGTATTGTATAAAAAGAAAGGAAATCAGAAAATGAGTAATTTTGAAACAGAAATTTTACAGGCTGTGAAAGATGCTGTAAAGCATGTCTATGATATAGAACCTGATGAAAAACAGGTGGTTGTGGAAACACCAAGAGATCCTAAGATGGGGGATTATTCCACAAGTGTGGCTATGCGTTTAGCCAAGCAGTTACATAAAGCACCAATGATGATTGCAGAACCATTGGTGGAATACCTGAAGGAAAACTATGCTGGTGCAGAAAGTGTAGAACTTGCCAATCCTGGATTTATTAACTTCCGTATGAAGGCCAGTGCATTATCTTCCGTTATTAACAAAGTACTGGAAGAAAAAGAGGCATATGGTACTAACAATATCGGTAATGGTGAAAAGGTGCTGGTGGAATACGTCTCTGCCAACCCTACAGGAAATCTGCATTGCGGTCATGCCCGTGGTGCGGCATGGGGTGATGCGCTGACAAGAATCTTAAAAGTATCCGGCTATGATGTTTTAAGAGAATACTATGTCAACGATGCAGGTCATCAGATCGATATGCTGGCAGAATCCATTTATTCCAGATATTGTGAACTGTATGGCATTTCCTATCCGTTACCGGAAGAAGGGTATCACGCGGCAGATATTGTGGAAGTGGCTAAGAAAATCCAGTCTAAAGACGGAGATAAGTGGCTTCATGCAGATGAGGAAGAACGTACCAATTACTTCAAGGATGAAGGCATTGAAATGAAACTGGATGCCATCAGAGAAGATCTTGATCTTTTCAGAGTGCATTTTGATTCCTGGATGCATGAACGTTTCTTCTATGAAAACAATTCCAAACGTATTGAAGATGTTCTGGAAGTGATGAAGGAAAAGGATCTGACATATGAAGCAGAGGGTGCTTTATGGTTCAAGTCCAGTAAATATGGAGATGATAAGGACAGAGTACTGCGTAAGAGTACAGGCTTATTAACCTACCTTACACCGGATATTGCCAACCATGTATATAAGTTTGAAAGAGGCTATGATACTCTGATTGACTTATGGGGTGCTGATCACCACAGTTATGTCATCCGTATGAAGTGTGCTCTTGAAGCCCTTGGCTATAAGCCTGAACAGCTGGTGGTAGACCTGATTCAGATGGTAAGAATGGTGGATAACGGTGTGGAAGTCAAGATGTCCAAACGTACAGGTAATGCCATTACTATCAGAGAACTGTGTGAAGACGTTGGGGTGGATGCGGCAAGATGGTTCTTCGTATCTAAGGACGTTGGAAGCCATATGGACTTTGATATGAACCTGGCACGTACAAAGACAAATGATAACCCTGTATATTATGCACAGTATGCTTACAGCAGAATGAATTCCATTGTTACAAGAGAAGATGTTCCATCTTTTGAAAAAGTGGACAGCTATGATCTGCTGACAGAAGAAAAGGAATTACAGATGTTGAAACTCATCTCTGAATTCCCTCAGGAAGTCGCAAATGCGGCTAAGAGTCGTAAGCCTAACCATATTACAGACTATATCATCTCTTTGGTAAAGGTATTCCACAGCTACTACAATGCATGCAGAGTATACAATCCTGAAAATCTTGAACTGACAAACCAGAGACTTGGTCTGATTCATGCGACAATGATTACATTGAAAAATGCATTGGATCTTGTTGGTGTAACTGCACCTGAAAAGATGTAATATAAGAGTGTCCATGTGACACTCTTTTGTTTAAGGAGAAGACAATTATGAAAATGGTGACTTTGGGAAAAACAGGTATCACTGTACCGCAGAATGCGTTTGGTGCTTTACCTGTACAGCGTATTTCTAAGGAAGAGGCAGTGTATCTTTTAAGAAAAGCTTATGAAGGTGGTATGCGCTATTTTGATTAGACGTTTGGCGCACTCGTGACTTTAGTCGTGAGTAAACCAAACAGTATAGTTAGCGTATAGAGAAATTTGTACGTAGTGGTATACTACGATACCCAACAAAGAGACTGAATTGCTGGAACAATTCGTAAAGGCAGTAGAGCTACAACGTAGGTTTGAAATATAACCAGGCGTGAATGCAGCGAAAGCAGAAAAAATCTACTGTATGGTGCATGGTTAAACCCTGAACACTGGCAAATCGAAAATCAGCAGCTAAGCTCCGAATAGGAGAAAGTTCAACGACTATCCCTCGTGAGGGGAGTACATCCAAGCGGATGGAAGTGGTCTCGCCTAAAACAGTGAAGATACGAAGCTGTCATGGATAAGATATAGTCTGTGCCTGTATGAAAGTACAGGATGTCCCAAAAGGACTGCCATAGAAGTAGCGAGCTATGGTGAACAACAACTACTCAAAGTTCTTTTGAGTTCTTACATATGTTTAGTTTAAAATACTTATATTTGACCGTAAAGTGGCACCTTTTTGTGCCTACATATATATTATAATATTTATAGGGAGATACCTATGAATATTGTACATGGAAGAGGTTATGTTTACGGTTTACAATACCACATTGTATTTTGTGTAAAATATAGAAAACCAATACTTGTTGGTGAAGTTGAAACTCGATTGAGGGACATATTCTTAATGATTACTGAAGATAATAACTTCACAATTGAGGAAATGAATATGGATAAAGATCATGTTCACTTGCTTGTGAGCTGTTCTCCTCAAAACTACATCCCTAGTATGATGAAGGCATTGAAAGGTGTGTCTGCACATAAACTTTTCAAGCAGATGCCTGAATTAAAGGAACAGTTGTATAAAGGTCATTTGTGGAATCCTTCTTATTTTGTGGCTACTGTGTCAGAAAATACAGAAGACCAGATAAGAACATACATTCAAACACAGAAGGTGGTGAATATATGACTATCACAAAAGCCTATAAAGTCAGACTTTATCCAACAAAATCACAGCAGAATTTGATGAATCGCACATTTGGATGTGTACGTCTTGTATACAACAAAGCATTGCATATCTGTGAAGATACCTATGCTAATGCAAAAAGACCTGTGTTTTATGATGAACTTAGCAAAATGCTCACGTTCTGGAAAACTACAACAGAGTTAAGCTTTTTGAAAGAAGTAGATAAGTTTGCTCTGCAAAACAGTTTGAGAGACCTTTGCCAGGCTTTCAAAAATATGAAACATGGAGCAGGGTATCCAAACTATAAATCCAAACATGATCATCACGATTCTTACAAAACACAGTTTACGAATAACAATATTTCAGTGGATAGCTCGTATATTAAATTGCCAAAATTAGGGCATATCAGATATCGAGATAAGAAAACACCACAAGGTGACATTCGTAATGTCATTATATCCAGAACGCCTTCTGGCAAGTATTATGCCAGCGTTTGTATTGAGACAGAGGATGTCAGGGAATTGCCGATGACCGACAATCAAATTGGTATTGACCTTGGAATCAAAGAATTCTGTGCTATGAGTAATCACGAGAAAGTAGAAAATCCTTGTTTTTTGAATAAGACATTGCAACAGATACAGAGACTTCAAAGAGAGCTATCTCGAAAATCAAAAGGTAGTTCCAACTGGGAAAAGAACCGTATCAAACTTGCACGCCTATACGAAAAAGCAACGAATCAGAAAAAGGATTTTCTTGAGAAACTGTCCACAAGAATTGTAAGTGAGAATGACGTTATCTGTATTGAAGATTTAAATGTGTCAGGCATGGTGAGAAATCATAATCTTGCACAATCTATTCTCAGTGCATCGTGGTATGAATTTGTGGCTAAGCTAATATACAAAGCTAAATGGTACGGTAAGACGGTGATTAAAGTCGACCGTTTCTACCCGAGCAGTCAGCTTTGTTCAGCATGTGGCTACAAAAATTCGTTAGTTAAGAATCTATCGGTTAGAGAGTGGATGTGTCCAGTATGTGGAACACATCACGATAGAGATATCAACGCAAGTATAAATATTTTAAACGAAGGCTTAAGACAACTTGAAGTTGTCTGACATATGTAGGAACCGCAGGAACTGCGGGGATAGCCTGCTAATATATCTGAGAACGGGGAATGAGTAATCATTCCAGGGATACAGAGTTCGCAGGAACTTCGTGACTTTAGTCATGAGTAGTTCAGACTGCGAGAGCATACTCCGATTCTGAAGAAAAGGTGGGAGAAGCTTTTAAGGACATGAGGGATAAGGTGTATATTGCCACAAAGACAGCAGCGACTACACCTGAAGATTTCTGGAAAGATCTGGAAACTTCTCTGGAAAAACTGCAGACAGACTATATCGACGTGTATCAGTTTCATTGTGTCGGGCAATGTTATAAGCCAGGTGATGGTACTGGCATGTATGAATGCATGCTGGAAGCTAAAAAGCAGGGGAAAATCAGACATATCGGTGTGACAGCACATAAGATAGGTATTGCATATGAATGTGTGGAATCCGGATTGTATGAAACCATGCAGTTTCCTTTCAGTTATCTTTCCGGTCCGCAGGAAATCAAGCTTGTGCAGATGTGTCAGGAGGCCAATATGGGTTTTGTATGCATGAAGGGACTGGCCGGAGGGTTGATCAGCAATTCCAGAGCTGCCATGGCCTATATGTGTCAGTATCCTGATATATTACCTATCTGGGGGATTCAGAAGGAGAAAGAACTGGAGGAATGGCTGTCCTACATGAGCGATACACCTTGTATGGATGAAGAAACCGCTGCGTTTATTGCAAAAGAACAGGAAGAATTATCGGGTGATTTCTGCAGAGGATGCGGGTATTGCATGCCTTGTCCTCAGGGAATTACGATCAATCAGTGTGCGCGTATGTCACTGATGTTAAGAAGAGCACTGTCTGAAGCCTGGTTAAATGCCTACTGGCAGAAGGAAATGGCAAAGATTGAAACCTGTCTTCATTGCAATGCATGCAAGGCAAAGTGCCCATATGAACTGGATACGCCTGCTTTATTACAGAAGAATCTGGAAGATTATAAAAACGTACTGGCAGGAAAGACAAAAGTGCAGTAAGTACAAGAATCGGATGTACCATCCGGTTCTTTTTTAAAAGGGCGGTTGTGAAGAATTGGCGGTTATGCGTATAATACTTACATAAGAGGATAAGAAGTATGATTAAAGATAATAAGATTCTATTGGGTAAAGCAGAAGAAAAAGAGATTTATGTATATCCTTCCATGTTAAACAGACATGGGCTGATTGCCGGTGCTACAGGCACAGGAAAAACCATCACTCTAAAAGTACTGGCAGAATCTATGAGCCAGTTGGGTATTGCGACTGTTATTGCGGATGTAAAAGCAGACCTTACAGGCATGATACAGGAAGGTGATCTTTCTGTGATTCAGGAAAGACTGAATTCTATGGGGATAGAAGCATTTCCTGTACAGAAATATCCTGTTCATTTCTTTGATGTCTTTCAGAAGAAGGGACATCCTGTACGTGCAAGCATACAGGAAATGGGTCCACGACTTTTTGCAAGAGCACTGGAATTAACAGAAGCTCAGGAAGGTGTATTGACAATCATCTTTAAAGTGGCTGAAGACATGGAACTGGATATTATTGATATCAAAGATCTTCAGGCCATGGTGCAGTATGTCAGTGAGCACTCTGCTGAATTAAGCGGTAAATACGGTAATATTGCCAGGGCAACTACAGGGGTGATTCAAAGAAAGGTATTGAAACTGGAACAGGAAGGCGGAGATATTTTCTTTGGTATGCCTGCATTGAATATTCAGGACTGGATTACTACAGAAGGTGGCCTGGGTATGATGAATATTCTGGAATGTGAGGAGTTGTTTCAACATCCTTTGCTGTATGCAGTGTTCTTAAACTGGATGCTGGAAGAGCTATATACAACCCTTCCTGAAGTGGGAGACACGGAAAAACCTAAAGTTGTCTTCTTCTTTGATGAAGCACATTTGTTGTTTGATGGAGCTTCCAAAGAGTTTTTGAGAAACATAGAAAGAACCGTCAAACTGATACGTTCCAAGGGTGTTGGTGTGTTCTTTATCACGCAGAATCCTGCAGATATTCCGGATTCCGTTCTGGCACAGCTTGGTAATCGTATCCAGCATGCTTTACGTGCGTATACACCAACGGAGATAAGAGCACTCAGACTGGCAGCGGACAGTTTCAGAGCCAACCCAGATTTTGATACTTCTGAAAAGATTACACAATTGAAAACAGGACAGGCATTAGTGTCTGTATTAGACAGTGAAGGCACACCTTCTGTTGTGGAAGTGACAAAGATCCTGCCACCACAGTCGAAGATGGGTATTCTGGAGGATACGATAGTACAGCAGTACATTTCTTCTGACTCCATTTATGGTAAGTATGAAAAAGCTTTTGATCCGGACAGTGCCTATGAAGAGATGGAAAGGATTCTGGATGCTGAGGAAAAAGAGAAAGAGGCCGCAATAGAAGAAGCTCAAAAGGCAAAGGAAAAGGCCCGTGTTACAAAGCAGAAAGACCAATGGGCAGGAAGATTGCAGAGAAAAGCAGTCAATAAAGTGGAGAATGAACTTGTAAATATGGGTGTGCGTTCTGCAAAGAAGTTTTTGAAAGGATTTATAAAATAGATGATTAAAGCAGTATTACTGGATATTGATAACACACTTTTAAGTTTTGACGGGTATGTCAAAGAGGCATTGCAAAACGGATTTGCACATTTTGGGTTACCAGCTTATGAACCCTATATGTTTGATATTTTTGAACTTGAAAATTCAAAGTTATGGAGACAGCTGGAAATGGGGAAACTGGATTTTGAAACGTTGAAAAAGATACGTTTTGTCAATGTTTTTAAAGCACTGGGGGTTGAGTGTGACGGACCTGCATTTGAAGAATATTTCCGTGCTTCTTTATATGACAGTGCCATATTGATGCCCCATGTGGAAGAAATACTTGAATTTCTTAAAGAGGAAGGATATGTACTTGCAGTCGCAAGTAACGGACCTTATGAACAGCAGGTGCACAGATTGCTGATAGCAAAGATTCAGAACTATTTTTCACAATATTTCATTTCTGAAAAGATTGGATACAGCAAACCGTCCAAAGAATTCTTTGACTATTGTTTACAGCATCTTGGGGGTATATCTGCTGATCAGTGTCTGATGGTGGGAGATTCCCTTTCCAGTGATATCTGCGGAGGAAGAAATGCAGGAATGGTTACATGCTTTGTGGGCGAAGCTCACACAGCTGAGGCAGACTACTGTATTTCTGATTTGTCAAAGTTAAAAGAAGTGCTGAAGAGGATCAACGGATAATTTCCGAAGATCTTTTTCTTTTCTCTTGCATAGCTGATATCATAATGATATCATTTAGATGTAACCTACAGGAGGTTGTAACTATGGAAGAAAAAGTATTAAGCAAATCGAAAAACGGTATGGCAGTATTGCTGGGCATCATTGCAGGAATGATTATCTGTGTGGGATTGTTTATTGTAAGTGTTGCGTCTGAAAATCCTTTTACAGGAGCTATCAGTGTGATTCTGTTTATCATTTTGTGTATTTTACCTGCAGGCTTAAAAGTGTTAAAGCCTCAGGAAGCTCTGGTACTGACATTATTTGGTAAATATGTCGGTACATTAAAAGATGATGGATTTTACTTTGTAAATCCATTCTGTGTTGCAGTAAACCCTGCCGCAAAAACAAAATTATCTCAGTCTGGAGATGTGAATAAACCTTCCACATCTGTGTTCCTTCAGAGTGGTACACGTGCTGAAACAGAAATGGTGAGCAGAAAGATTTCCTTAAAGATGATGACATTAAATAATGCAGTACAGAAGATCAATGACTGTCTTGGTAATCCGGTGGAAATTGGTATTGCCGTTATCTGGAAAGTCAATGATACATATAAAGCAGTATTTAATGTAGATAACTATAAAGAATATCTTTCTTTACAATGTGATGCGGCATTACGTAATGTTGTCAGAGTTTATCCATATGATGTAGCACAGAATGTGGATACCACAGGAGATGGACAGGCAGATGATGGTTCTTTAAGAGGCAGCAGTGAAATTGTGGCTAAAAGAATCAGAGATGAAATTCAGAGTAAAGTGGAACTGGCTGGTATTGAAATCATTGAAGCACGCATTACATATCTTGCCTATGCACCTGAAATTGCGTCTGTTATGTTACAAAGACAGCAGGCAAGTGCTATTATAGATGCAAGAAAGATGATTGTTGATGGTGCAGTAGGAATGGTAGAAATGGCTTTGGAAAGATTGCAGGAAAACGGAACTGTAGAGCTGGATGAGGAAAGAAAAGCACAGATGGTAAGCAACTTATTGGTGGTATTGTGCGGCAATAAGGATGCACAGCCTGTGGTGAATTCAGGCAGTCTGTATTAATGGATAAAAAACAGATTCCTCTACGTATTTCCTCAAAGTTATATGCGGATCTTTCCAGATGGGCACAGGATGATTTCAGAAGTATCAACGGTCAGATAGAATACATTCTTACAGAGTGTGTCAAACAACGTAAAAAAAATGGCAGATATGTCAGCGAAGAGCTGGATCTGCCACTGGATGTGGATATTGATGGATTTGAAACAGAAGAGAAAAAATAAGTCTCTTCTGTTTTTTATTTACAATATGAATTTATGGATGACTTCGGCTACGGCACTATGATCACAATCATGTTCTGTAATGTAGTCACACTCTTTCTTCATGCCTTCTGCGGTATTGGCAACGCCTACTCCAAGGCCTGCGGCTTTGATCATGGAAAGATCATTGTAGTTATCTCCTATGGCAATGGTATCCTGAATATTCACATGTAACATATCACACAATCTTTGTAGTCCGTTACCTTTAGAAACTCCCTTACGATTAAATTCCATATATCTGTTGGAAGAAAAGGATACGTCCAGATTTGAAGTAAGGTCTGCTATTTCTGCTTCTATCTTTTTAAGATATGTATAATCGGTATTCATGTAAATGGCTTTGACAATCTCTTTGCCTTTTAGAAAGTCAATGTCATCAGAAAAAAATTCTGTACACGGCTGTCTGTTGGCGAGATATTCCACTTCTTCAGGATAGAAGTTTCTTACCCATACCTGATCGGGTGTATAAATATGGATACAGATATGTTCGTATGTCAGTCCTATTTTATACAGTGAAGAAGCTTCTTCGAAGGTGATGCCCTGGAAGTATAAAAGCTTTTCATCTTTGTTTTCTGTAATCGCTCCGCCGTTATAGGAGATAACATATTGTCCTTCTTTATCAAAGAGACCCAATTCTTTTGTGGTATTGTGGACGGAATTGTAGCCTCTTCCTGTGCATGGCACAAAGATAACCCCTTTTTCTGTTGCCTGACGGATGGCCTGTATGTTTTCCTGGGAAATGGTTCTGTCTTTAGAGATAAGTGTTTCATCCAGATCACAGACAATCATCTTGTACATATATCTATTCCTCTTTTCTTTTTTCAGTATAGGAAATCTTCAGAAAAACAATGTACCGAAATTGAGGAGTATGTTTATTTTTTCACGGTAAAATATACCAATATTCTGTAAGAATGATAGTTTGTGAAATAAACGAGATAGTAATACAAGACAATTCAAGGGAAATCGAGTACACTTTAAAAGTCTTGAAGGGAAGAGAGTTATGACAGTTGGTAAAATACATTCCATTGAAACTTTCGGGTCTGTAGATGGACCTGGTGTACGTTTTATTATCTTTTTACAAGGATGCAGAATGCGTTGCCAGTTCTGTCATAATGCGGATACCTGGAAACTCGATACGGATCATACCATGTCCGTAGAGGAAATTCTGGATAAGGCAGAAAGGTACAGAAGTTACTGGGGAAGTGAAGGTGGCATCACTGTAAGCGGTGGAGAGCCGTTATTACAGATTGATTTTTTACTGGAGCTTTTTACAGAAGCTAAAAAAAGAAATATCAGTACCTGTATTGACACAGCGTTACAGCCATTTACAAAAGAAGGTACATGGTTTGAAACATTTGCAAGACTGATGGAAGTGACAGATCTGTTATTGTGCGATATCAAGCATATAGACAACGATGCACACAAACGTCTTACAGGTGTGGATAATGCCAACATTCTGGAAGGGTTCCGTTATTTATCCTCTATCCATAAGCCAATATGGATCAGACAGGTTCTTGTGAAGGGAATCAGTGATGATGAAGATGCACTGTATCGCACACGAGAATTTATCAAGACACTGGAGAATGTGGAGAAGATAGAAATTCTGCCATACCATTCTCTTGGTGCCTACAAATGGGAAAAGCTGGGAATACCATATCCTTTAAAAGATGTGGAAGCACCTGGCGAAGAAGATATCCGTAAAGCACAGGATATTCTTGATGGAAAAGGAAAGAGAGAGAAACAATGAGAGAAGAATGGAAAGGGTTTAAAGGTACTCACTGGCTGGATGATGTCAATGTGCGCGATTTCATCCAGAACAACTACACACCATATGATGGTGATGAAAGCTTTTTAGCTGGACCTACTGAAGCAACTGACAAATTGTGGGCAAGAGTACAGGAACTTCAGAAAGCTGAGCGTGAAAAAGGCGGTGTATTAGACTGTGAAACTGAAGTGGTATCCGGTTTGACTGCCTATGGCCCTGGCTACATTGACGAAGCACTGAAAGATATGGAGAAGATCGTTGGTCTTCAGACAGATAAACCATTGAAGCGTGCATTTATGCCATATGGCGGTATCAAGATGGCACAGCAGGCTGCAGAAAACTATGGGTATCATGTCAATGAAAAGTATGACCAGATTTTTAATGAATATCATAAAACACACAATCAGGCAGTATTTGATGCATATACACCTGAAATGAAGGCAGCACGTCATTCTCATATCGTTACAGGTTTACCTGATACTTATGGAAGAGGAAGAATTGTTGGAGACTACAGAAGAGTAGCTCTGTACGGTATTGATTTCCTCATTGCAAAGAAAAAAGAAGATTTTGCCAACTGTGGTGATGGCACAATGACAGATGATATTATCCGTCAAAGAGAAGAAATTGCTGATCAGATTTGTGCATTAAACGGCATGAAGCAGATGGCAGCTACGTATGGATATGATATTTCCAGACCTGCAGCAAATGCACATGAAGCAGTACAGTGGGTATACTTTGGATATTTAGCTGCTGTTAAGACACAGAATGGTGCAGCTATGTCCGTAGGAAGAGTATCCACATTCCTGGATATCTATATTCAAAGAGATCTGGATAACGGTACAATTACGGAAAGTGAAGCACAGGAACTGATTGACCACATGACATTAAAGTTCAGAATGGTCAAGTTTGCACGTATTCCTTCCTATAATCAGTTATTCTCTGGTGACCCTGTATGGGCAACACTGGAAGTGGGCGGATTAGGTATGGATGGTCGTCATATGGTGACAAAGAACGATTTCCGTTTCTTACATACATTAGAAAATATGGGACCTTCTCCTGAACCTAACTTAACCGTATTATATACAAAGAAACTGCCGGTGAATTTCCGTAAATATGCGTCCAAGATTTCTATTGATACTTCCAGTATTCAGTATGAAAATGATGATGTTATGCGCCCTGTCTGGAAAGATGACTACAGTATCTGCTGTTGTGTAAGTGCTACAGAAACAGGTAAGGAAATGCAGTTCTTTGGAGCTCGTGCTAACCTTGCAAAATGTTTATTATATGCTATCAATGGCGGTAAGGATGAAAAGTTCCTGGATAAGCAGGGCAACCATATGCAGGTAGGTCCTGAATACAGTCCAATTACATCTGAATATCTGGAATATGGAGAAGTCATGCATAAATACGATCTCATGCTCGACTGGCTGGCAGGTCTTTATGTAAATATTCTGAATCTGATCCAGTACATGCATGATAAATATTACTATGAAGCAGCAGAAATGGCGCTGATTGATACCAATGTAAGAAGAACATTTGCGACAGGTATTGCAGGTTTCTCTCACGTAGTAGACTCTTTAAGTGCTATCAAATATGCACGTGTAAAGACAGTGCGTGATGAAAGCGGACTGGTAGTGGATTATCAGATTGAAGGGGATTTCCCAAGATATGGTAATGATGATGAACGTGCAGATGAGATCGCTGTATGGTTATTAAAAACATTCATGAAGAAGGTGGCTAAGCATCATACATATCGTGATTCTGAACCGACAACTTCCATCCTGACAATCACATCCAACGTAGTTTATGGTAAAGCAACAGGTGCCCTTCCTGATGGACGTGGTGCGTATACACCATTTGCACCAGGTGCTAACCCTGCTTATGGAGCAGAAAAGAATGGTTTATTAGCTTCTTTGAACTCTGTAGCTAAGCTTCCTTATGAATATGCACTGGATGGTATTTCCAATACACAGACAATCAACCCTGGAGCATTAGGACATTCTGAAGAAGAAAGAATCAACAACCTTGTCAACGTATTAGATGGATACTTTGAAAAGGGTGCACATCATCTGAATGTTAATGTATTTGGTATTGAAAAATTGAAGGATGCTATGGAACACCCAGAAAAACCTGAATATGCTAACTTTACTATTCGTGTATCCGGTTATGCAGTTAAGTTCATCGACCTGACCAATGAACAGCAGATGGACGTTATTTCCAGAACCTGCCACGAAACAATGTAAGTTTCAAAACCTTTCGATAAATTCGAGAGGTTTTTTTTAAATTTCTTCGAAATTTTAATCTTTTTTTACAAATACATATAGTGTAGGAGGTTTTAAGTATGAACCATAACAGTTTAAA